>JAJYVX010000094.1 GCA_021791795.1 Actinomycetes bacterium
GTCGAGCAGGCCGCTTACGTGTGGTTTGCGCATGAGGCGGTCGGGCCCCGCGTGGTGTCACCGGAGGAAGCCGCAGCCGTCCTCACCCGTGCCTGGGTGAGCACGATCTTCGCGGAGCCGTGGAGCTCACCCTCTGTGATTCGGAGCCGCAGAACGCGGGAGCGGCGAGATGACAAGTGAAGCCCGCCTCTCTCGGAGCCGTGTTGACTGATCACGACTCGCTGCTCGAGCGGCTGCAGGATTCTGTTGCCGAGCGGCCCGACGCGATGGCGGTGGTCGACTCCCTTGGTGGGAGATTGACGCGCAGCCAACTCCTGGAGGAGGCGGGACGAGTCGCCGACATGCTGCGAGACGCCGGAGCCGGTCTGGGCGACCCTGTCGTGATCGTGCTCCCGAACACGGTCAACTGGGAGGTTGCGTTCGTTGCCTGCCTTCTCGCCGGCGCAGTGCCGGCGACCATGCCACTCACATCCGATGCCGTAAGCGTGATCCACGCCTGTCGCTTGATCGGCGCACGGGTGCTCGTCGCGCCACCCGGGGACAAGGTCGCCACGTGGAAGGTCTCCGATGTCGTCTCTGCACTCGAAGAGCGCGTCGCCGTGGTGGAGTGCTCAGACGCCGGCAACTGGGCCTTAGGCGCTGATGCAGACGATTCGCTGCCGCGAGCAGACCTCGAGGGCATCAGCCACGTCATGTTCACCTCGTCGACCACGGGGCTTCCCAAGGCAGTCGGCCACACCGAGGGGTCGCTCGCTGCGGTCAACGAGGGCTTCGCGAGGAGGTTCGCGCTCCGAGCCGACACCCCGGTCTTCATGGCTTCTCCTTTGGGTCATAGCGTCGGAGCGTGGCACGGCGTCCGGCTGTCACTCTTCGTCGGAAGTCCGTTGGTGTTGCAGCATCGCTGGGAACCGGTGGAGGCGATCAATCTGATCGAAGCGCACAGCTGCAGGTTCACCGCAGCAGCCACGCCGTTCCTCTTGGACATGGTCGAGGCCGTCGAGCACGGTGCGGAGGCTCCCAGCTCACTCGCGACATTCCTCTGCGGAGGTGCCCCTGTCCCACCCTCGCTCGTCGAGCGAGCCTGCCGAGCCTTGCCGAGAACCTTTGTGACGGTTCTCTGGGGCATGACCGAGGGGGGTGTGACGACATGCCTTTCCACTGACCAAGTCGAGCGGGTCATGAGCTCGGCAGGCGTCGGCTTGCCCGGCCTCGAGCTGTCGGCGGCGAATGGCGAGGGTGCCCGCCTTGCACCGGGCGAGCAGGGCGAGATAGTGATGCGTGGGCCTGGCCTCTTCGCGACATACGTGGGACAGGCGGATCTCTACCGTGACTCGCTCACGCCTGAAGGCTGGTTTCGGACAGGGGACCTTGGCACCGTCGACGACGATGGCTACCTTCATCTGAGTGGCCGGCTGAAGGACCTGATCATCCGGGGCGGTGTCAACATCTCTCCTCTTCCCGTCGAGGAGGCGATCGCGGCACACCCGGCTGTGCGGCACGTCGCAGTGATCGGTTATCCCGATGAGCGGCTTGGCGAGCGCATCGGCGCCGTGGTCGTTCCGGAAGCGAAGGGGCCGACCCTTCAAGAGCTCGTCTCTTGGTGTGAGGAAGCGGGCCTCCCCAAGCGGTGGCTGCCCGAGAGGCTCTGGCTGCTCGACTCGATGCCGACTACTCCGGCAGGAAAGATCCGCAAGGCGGTTCTGCGCTCCCTTGTGAGCGAGGACGTGTCAAGTGAAGCGGCGCCGTGATCTCCTCGATCGGTGTGAGTCCGGCACATGCCGCAGGCTGAGCTTGCAGCGACCATGCGTTGTGTACCCCTTCGCGCTAGGAAAAAAAGCGACGCCGCTCTTGCAAAATATGTGCGAACAAAACTAAGCTGCGGCTCGTACGACGAGGTGGGGCCGTGGTTTGACGAGCAGGTCGTGGTTGCAGGTCCTCGGCCCGGCTTGTATGAACTGGGCCATGTCGGCTTGTCCCGGTTCGCTCGTGCGTTGCACAAGGTTCCAACTCGAGGGCGCCGGCGGTCTCGTCGACTGAACGACGCGAATCGGGGACTCGTAGATTCCCTGTGCACTCGCTCACTCCGAAGGCCGGCAAGATCTGCGAGCGGGTGCCCAAGTCCCGGGTCGTGACAGGCGAGAGGAGGGGGTGGCTGAATGAACTGGGGACTCTCGATGGGCGTAAGTCCGAGGGAGCCGCTGCGCAAGGTCCAAGAGATCGCCACCGCAGCCGAGCGTCACGGATTCGATGCCTTGTGGTTCATCGACTTCCAGCTCGGCATGAAGGACGTCTACGCCGCGATGTACCTCGCGGCGCTTTCATCGGACTCGCTGCAGATCGGACCTGCGGTGACGAACCTCGTCACCCGGCACCCAACCGTGACCGCGAACGCGATCAGCGCACTCGACGAGCTGAGCGACGGACGGGCGATGCTCGGGCTCGGAGCGGGATGGTCGGCCGTCTACGGAGCCGGCGGGAAGCCGTCCACCGTGGCTGACTTGCGGCAGGGCATCTCCGAGTTGCGCGAGCTCATGTCGGGCGAGGAGGCCGATCTTTACGGGACGCGGGTGCAGCTGAAGGCCGCCACACGTCAGGTGCCCGTCTACCTGGCGGTCTCGCAGCCCGGGATGCTCCGTCTCGCCGGCGAGGTTGCGGACGGCGCTATCCTCATGGGCGCGGCAGATGCAGACGTCTGCAGTTGGCAGCTCGCCTACATCTACGAAGGCTTGGAGCGCGCCGGGCGATCCCGTGAAGAGCTGACCATCGACCTCGTCGTCACCATGAGCATCGACGAAGACGACGAGCGCGCCCTGTCGGACGTGAGAGCCTGGGCAACCAGTCAGGCTGCGACGATGGATGTTTGGAGGAACGTTCCCCCGGTTCTCGAGCGTTTCAAGTCCGAGTTCGTCGAGGCAGCGAGCACCTACCACCTCGTAGACCATCTCTCTCTCCATGCCGAGCACAAGTCGGTGGTGAGCGACGACTTCGTGCGGACCGTCGCAGTGGCCGGGACGCTTGACTCCTGCATCGAGCGGTTGCGCTCGCTGCTGTCGCTCGACGTCGACCGGATCACCTTCGCCCTGCTCTCCGGGGGACGTATGCGACGTCTCGAGGAGATCGCCGAGCAGGTGGTGCCGAGAGCGGATGAGTCGATCATCGGGACCGTCGCCGCACGGCCGTATCGAGGAGCGATCCATGAGTGATCGCAGGGTGGCGGTGGTGACCGCCGGGGCCGGTGCGGGCATCGGCTCGGCCGTCGTCCGCCATCTGGCGGACGACGGCTTCGACGTGGTCGTGACTGACGCTCACGAGCGCCGGTGTCGCGAGTACGCTGATCGCCTCTCGGCCGACTTCGAACGACCGTTCGCCGCCTTCGTCTGTGACGTCACCGAGGCGACGCAGGTCGAGGTAGTCATGTCATCGGTGGCTGAGCGCTACGGGCGGCTGGACGTCCTCGTCAACAACGCGGGCTGGAGCAAGATCGAACCCGTCGCCGAGATGGCCGTCGAAACCTGGCGACGCTGTATCGAGGTGGACCTGACGGGGACGTTCCTCTGCATGCGCTACGCGCTGCCGTTCATGATCGAGCAGCAGTCGGGCTGCATAGTCAACATCTCGTCTATCGCCGCCTGGGAGATGACCGCCGAACACGGCGCGGCGTACTCGGCCGCGAAAGCCGGCGTCCTCGCCCTGACGAGGGTCGCGGCGGCGGAGAACGGTCGCCACGGAGTGCGCGTGAACGCCGTAGCTCCCGGGTTGATCTACAACGAGTTCCTGCGCAGGATCTACCCGGACTCCTTCTTCGAAGGGTACGCACAAGACCGATCGAAGCTCGGGCGAGTGGGTCAACCGCAGGACGTAGCATCACTCGTGTCCTTTCTCGCGAGTGACGCGGCCGGCTACATCACAGGGGAGGTGTATGGCGTCAGCGGAGGTGTCGCACCCCGGGGCTGACAGCAGTCCCCTCTGGTGGAGCGTTTCACAGCTCAAAGCCGAGTACAAGAAGGGTCGCCTGTCGCCTGTCGACGTCGCCCAGGAGGCACTTCGGCGCATCGATGCCTACGACCCGCAGTTGAGGGCATTTGTCACCGTGACGAGGAAACTGCTCCTCGAGTCGGCGGCCGAGGCGGAAGCTGCCTACCGGCGCGGCGAGGTGGCCCCACTGCTCGGCGTCCCGGTGTCTGTGAAGGACGTGTTCCACATATCCGGGGTGGAGACCAGCTATGGCTCGCTCGTCCACCGTGGAGAGGTGGCGGTGCAGGACTCTGGCACCGTGGCACGTCTCAGGCGTGCGGGAGCGGCGTTCGTCGGGAAGACGAATACGGCGGAGTTCGGTCAGTCGGCGACGACCGAGAACCGGATCCTGCCGGACACGGACAATCCATGGGACGCAGGCCGTACGCCCGGTGGTTCGAGCGGGGGGGCCGCCGCATCGGTCGCGGCGGGTCTTTCGGTCGTCGCATTGGGATCGGATGGCGGCGGTTCCATCCGGATTCCTGCGGCATTCACGGGTCTCGTCGGTCTCAAGCCGACCACCGGCGCATGCCGCGACGAGTACGGGTTTCGTGCGATGGTGGATTTCGTCAGCCCAGGACCGATGGCGCGGCGTGTCGCAGATGTCCGAGTCGCGCTCGAGGTCCTGAGCGACCGGACCTTCCCGCGCGACGAGGTCAAGCGCCCGCGACGGGTTGGCTTTTGTCCTCGACCAGAGTGGCGGCCGGTAGAGGAGGCAATTCAGCGCATCCTTGAGGACGTGGCTCAGCTCGTTGCAGGCATGGGAGTGGAGGTGGTCCAGACCGACCTACCACTTCAGGGATGGCAAGAGATCTTCGGACCGCTCGTTCTCGCGGACGAGCTGCGCGAACGTGGTCACCTTCTCGCCACGGCACCCGACTTGCTCAGCGACTACGAGCGGCGCTCTCTCGAAGCGGCAAGGGACATGGATCCGAAGAGCGTCGCGCGAGCGCGGGCCGCTCTGCCCGAATATCGCAGCAGAATTGCAGATGTGTTCAGTAGCTTCGACGTTCTTCTCCTTCCGGCTGTCGCCGTGAGCGCCTTCCCTCTGAGGATCCGGCCACGCGAAGTCGCGGGTGAGAGCGTCGACGGCCTGTGGGGAGCTTTTCCTTTTGCTGCGCCCTTCAATGTGGCGGGCAATCCGGCCGTCACCGTCCCGGTCGGATTGGCCGACGGCCTGCCCGTCGGCGTTCAGCTCGTCGGGCCGGACGGGAGCGAGGGGTCGCTTCTCGAGCTGTGCGAGAGCATCGAGGAGGCTGTGGCGTTCCCCTTCGCCTCTGCCGAGGCACTATGGCCGGCGCTCTTGTAGTCATGAGCTCGCACATAACGCTCGGGCAAGAAGGTGACGTCGCAGTCGTGACGCTGAGTGTTCCGCGACGTCGCAACGCCTTGTCGTTCTCGCTCCTCGCCGCCCTGCGCGAGTCCGTCCTCAGAGCCGAGAGGGAGGGCAAGCGCGCCATCGTCCTCACCGGGTCCGGCGGCGTCTTCAGCGCGGGGGCCGACCTCACCGAGCGGGAGGGTACGGCGGCAGACATCGCGATCGACGAAGCGGTGACGGCTACCGCCGAGACGCTCCTCGATCTTCACATCCCCGTCCTCGCGGCCGTCGAGGGACCATGTGTCGGGGCAGCTGTTGACCTGGCGCTCGCGTGCGACGTCATCGTCGCGTCCGAGAGCGCCTGGTTTGCCGTGCCTGCCGTGAAGCTCGGCCTCCTCTACAACCCGGGAGCAGTCCGTCGTTGGCATCGTCGCCTTCAGGGATCGACTCTCCGCCGGCTCCTGCTCTTCAACGAGAAGATCGACGCGGAATCAGCGCTCGCAGCGGGCTTTGTCGACCGAGTGGTTGCTTGCGGCGGGGCTGTCGCCGAGTGTGCCCACCTTGCGGCATCTGCCGTTCCGGGCACCGCCCTTTCTGCTACGAGAGCGATGCTGCGAAGCCTCGATGACGGAACCTTCGCCGAATCCGACTGGCAGGGTGTGCGAAGGGATCTCCTTTCCTCCGACGAGCGGCGCGCCGCTCTCGCTGCCCGCAGCAAGAATGTCGCTGAGTCAGGCTGACGCGAGGCGACGACGCCGATCGACCTCGCCGCGGCTGATGACGTTCTCCGGGCCCGACGCCTGCCAACGACCGAAGAGAGGTCATTGATGGATTTGAGAGAGTTGAGTGGCCTGGAGCTCGGCGGTAGAAGCATCCGATATTCAGATCGAGATGTCATGCTGTATGCGCTGGCCGTGCTCGCGCCGCCGGACCGTCTGGAGCTCGTCTACGAGCAGAGCCTCAGCGTGCTTCCCACCTTCGCGCTCACCCTCGGCCTCTGGGCCGTCGAGGATGCGGGAGGGCTCGGAGCCTACGACCCGAAGCTGTCTCTGCACGTAGCGCAGAAGCTCCACATGAAGGGCCCACTTCCCGTCCACGGTTCGGTCGATCTCGCTGGTCGCATCGGCGACGTGCTCGACAAGGGCAAGGCGACGACCATAGAGGTAATCGTCGAGGGCGACGCCTTCAGTGCCGTGTACACGGTCTACCTGCCGGGCGTCGGGAATTGGGGAGGCCCGACGAAGCCGACAGCACGATTGCCGGAACCGTCTCTATGGGCATCTACGACGACCGTCCACATCCGGGACGACCAAGCAGCGCTCTACCGGCTGACCGGCGATCGTCATCCGGTCCACATAGATCCAGCGGTCGCCCGGCAGGCGGGCTTCGACCGTCCGATCCTCCACGGCCTGTGCACCTTGGGCATCGTGGCGCGCCAGGTCACGGACTTGGTGCCGGGTGGGGACCGTCACTTGGCTGACTTGGACGTGAGGTTCACGGCGCCTACCTTCCCCGGTGACGTGCTCGTGATCTCAGCGACCGAACAGTCCGACAGCGAGCTCCGGTTCAAGACGACGGCGGGCGAGCGGACGGTGCTCAGCGGCGGAGTCGCTCGTTTCCGCTGAAAGGCGGGCAGGCGGGCGAACCGCGAGAGCATGGGTCCCAGCCGTTGATGCCAGACCAGATGGGGAACAGGTGAACAGCGAATTCGACGCTCCGACATTGGAGGGCCGCTTGGTGCGGATCGAGCCGTTGTCGCCTGGGCACACAGAGGATCTACGGATGGCGGCTGAAGAGGATCGCTCGTCCTACGCGTTCACCGCGGTCCCTCGCGCCTCCGAGGTCGAAGATTACATCGCCTCCCACCTCGCACGGGCCGAGGACGGTGAGATGGTGCCGTTCGCCCAGATACGGAAGAGTGACTCGCGCGCGGTCGGTTGCACGACCTTGTGGAACCCACGCTTCTGGCCAGGTCGCTCCGACCTGTGCGCCATCGAGATCGGTTGGACATGGCTGGCCGGGTCGGCGCAGCGTACGGGAATCAACGTGGAGGCGAAGCTGCTCCTCTTCGAATACGGCTTCGAGACCATGGACGTTGTCCGGGTCGATCTCAAGACGGATGCCCGAAACGAACGGTCCCGTCGTGCCATCGAGGGTCTCGGAGCGCGATTTGAAGGGGTTCTTCGCAGCTGGTCGGAGTCACACGTGCTGGTGGAAAAGGGCCGACTACGAGATTCCGCGGTCTTCTCGGTGATCTCGTCCGAGTGGCCTGCGGTGAAGTCCCACCTCCGCCGGAGGCTGGCTGCGCAGGAGGGATCTGCCGGGGCCAGATGACCGTTTCGGGGGGGAGGGCACCACGACCTGTCGAGAGTCAGATCATCGTGTAGCCGCCACTCACCGAAAGTGTCTGGCCGGTGACGTACGAAGCCTTCTCCGAGGCGAGGAGCAAGACGGGACCCACCACGTCCTCCGGCGTGCCGAGGCGGCGGAGGGGATAAGAGCGTGCTACTCGCGCAAGGACCTCGGCGCTGAACTGCTTTCCCTGTTCACCGCGCCAGATCGACTCCTCGCCTGACGTCTCGGGATGTCCGGGCGTGAATCCAGGGCAGACGACATTGAGGGTAATCCCATGCTTGCCTACTTCGCGAGCTATTGCCTTCGACATCGCGATGATGGCTGCCTTCGTACCCGAGTAGACGGCCTCTCGCCACTCTCCGATACGACCGGCATCCGAGGAGATCGACACGACGCGCCCCTTTCCTCGTTCGACCATGTGAGGAAGGACGGAACGCGTGAAGTTGATGAAGCCCCAGAGGTCGATGGCGACCTCACGCTCCCACTCCTCTCGCGGCTTGTCGAGGAAGAGCCGGTCGATCGTCCATCCGGCGCAGTTGACGAGTACGTCGATCGAGCCGAACCTCTCGATGGCGAAACCGATGGCCGCATCCGTCGACTCCTGCGAGGTGACGTCGGCGTGGATGGCTACGAGCCGGCCTGCCGGTGCTTCTTCGACCACTCGTGCTGCCTGGGAGTCGTCGATGTCGGCGATGACCACCCGTGCGCCCTCCTGGGCAAAGCCGAGGCTGATGGCACGGCCTATGTTCGATGCGCCTCCCGAGACGATCACAGTCGCGTCTTCGAGCTTCAGGTCCATGCTCGCGCCCCCTTTTCGAGTAGCGGCACGAGGCGCTCCTTCAACGCCTTCAGGCGTTCGAGCCGCCCAGCCCCCATCAGGGGGAAGATCGGAGTGTCCACTCCCGCGCCGAACAGTTCCTCGAGTCTCGAGGCGCACTCCTCCGGCGAGCCGACTACTGCAAGCCTGCGCACCAGGTCGTCGCTTATGAGCTGCCGGTGTCCTGCGTGAGTGGAGAGATGTTCGGCATAGTCGTAGGCTTGTTTCGCCGCCTCGAGCTCGCTGCGGTAGGGGGTCAGACTCGAGGGCAGATCTTTGAAGTCGGCAAGGAGCCGCGCCTGACCGGTCGCCCAGGCGCGGACGTCACCGGTGGCCTGGTTCGGGTCATCTGACAGCGATGTCGTCGCCATGAAGCACACGTCGACGTCGGAGCGAGAGCGTCCGGCGTTCCTCATGGAGTCGAGGATCCAGTCGACCTGCCGCGTTACGACGTCGACCTGTGCCGGTCCCATCAGGATCACGCCGTCGGCGAGCCGGCCAGCCAGGCGACACATGCGCTCCTGGCTTGCGGCCACATATATGGGAACGTGCTGGGCCGGGCAGGCAAGTCGGAACAACCGGCCGTCCCACTCCGCTTCACCACCGTCGAAAACCGTACGGAAGAAGCGTAGGGCGGACTCGATCTCGGCCATCTTCGACGGAGACTTGCCGATACCGAACACTGCGGAGTCTCCCGCACCGAGCCCGAGCAGAGCGCGGCCTCCTGACACCTCGGCGATGGCGGTGATGGCGTTGGCGGTCACAGTCGGGTGGCGCGTGACGAGATTCGTGACGCCCGTTCCGAGGTGCAGCTCGGAGGTCTTCATCGCCGCCAGGGCCAAGCCGACGTAGACGTCCTTCATCGAGACCTGGGAGTCGATGAGCCAGATCCGGTCCACTCCCTCCCGCTCGAGCTCGGCAGCGAAGTTCGCCCAGCTCTCGAGCGATTCCCGCGGGCTGATGCCCACGCTGACGCCGAGCTTCAGTGTGTCTCGTTTCGCTCGAGGCAGGCTCATCCCGAGATCCGCTCGATCTCTTCGACTACCGCGGCGGGCTGCTCGACCGGGATTGGGTGGCCCGTCGCGGAGAGGACACGTAGGGAGCTGTCCGCGATTCGACTCGTGATGATCTCGGATGCTCGGGGTGGACAGTGCTGGTCGACGTCTCCCGCCAGGATCACCGTCGGGGTGCTTATCACCGATAGCTCACCGTCGAGCGCCGCGTCGTGCAACCCGGCCATTGCGCGGCATGCATTCGCGTAGCCGGCCGGATTAGCCGTCGACTGGCGCCTTATGAGGAGACCCTCCGAGATCTCCTCCGGTCGTTGTCTGTAGACGTCCTCGGTGTCGCGGTCGAGCATCTCTCGGAGGTGCGGGTCCTTCTTGTCGACCGCGGCGGCGCGCTCCTCGTACCAACTGGCGGCAGCGCTGTTGACCCTGCTGGAGGTGCCGACGAGGGCAAGACCCTGCACGCGGTCCGGGTGGTCGATGGCAAGGCGCATCGCCACCGTTCCCCCAAGGGAGAAGCCGGCCACGATGCAGCGCGGAAGACCGACCGCGTCCAGCAGCCCCACGAGGTCCTCTGACAGTTGGCGCAGTGTGCCATCCGGCTCGCCGAGCTCCGACTCGCCGTGACCGCGCAGGTCGTAGAGGAGCACCCTGTGCCGGAGTACGAGGCCAGGCAGGACTTTCCGCCATGCGCGATGGTCGTCTCCGAGGCCATGAACAAGGATCACGGGCCGTCCTCGACCGACCTCGTGCCAGGACAAGTTGACCTCATT
Source organism: Actinomycetes bacterium (assembly GCA_021791795.1). Classification (GTDB taxonomy): domain Bacteria; phylum Actinomycetota; class Acidimicrobiia; order Acidimicrobiales; family Bog-793; genus JAKATT01. The sequence goes on from JAJYVX010000094.1 coordinate 10,285, forward strand.
GGCGAGCGCCTTCACCTCGAGCCTCCTTTGCTCACGATCAGCCGGTCTCTGTCCGAGTTGACGGTGTCGCGCAGTTGCTGGCGGATGACTTTGCCGGTGCTTCCCACCGGAAGTTCGTCCAGGATCAGCAGCTCTTCCGGCCACTTGTACCGCGCGAGGCCGAGCGTGCCGAGGAACTCCCTCACTTCCTCTATCGAGACTGCTTCGGCTTGACGAAGCACGAGGCAAGCGACCGGCCGCTCACCTAGATCCTCGTCCGCCAGCCCCACCACACACGCTTCCACGATCTTCGGGTGTTCCAGCAACATGCCTTCCACCTCATGAGGATTGATGTTGTCGCCCCCTCGAATGACGATGTCCTTCGTCCGGCCGATCACGTGGACATATCCATCCTCATCGACGAAGCCGAGATCCCCGAAGTGCGCCCAGCCGTCGGCCGCGTACGGAGTCGACCCGTCCGCCCAGTACCTCGCCTGCACGAGGGGACCGCGCATGCAGATCTCACCGACCGTCCCTTTCGCGACGGCCCTTCCTTGCGGGTCGCAGACCATCATCTCGGCACGCTCGTGCGGTCTTCCCACCGTCGTCCATCGCTTATCGGCCGGATCGTCGGGGCTCGCGACAGCGAGCTGCCCGATGTCCATCGCCCCATAGAACCCGCATAGCTTCGCTCCTGTAGTGATCTCCCAAGCTTTCGCTAGCTCGGCTGGCATCGGAGCACCGGCGACCGCCGTGACCCGCACTCGGTCGAGCTGGTCGATCGCCGGCTCATCGAGCAGCCGACGCACCATGGTGGGCACTCCCCCGATCACCGTGGCTCGGCTCTTCCGCGCGAGGCGCAGCGATCGCCCGGGTGAGAAGTGCGACTCACCGGTCATCACGAGACCGGCGCCCTTTCGCAGCGCGTATAGGCACATCTCGCCGACGCCCTGGGAGACGGGCGAGAGGGGCAGGACGCGGTCCGCAGGCGTGATGCCGAGCCTGCCGGTGAATCCCTCGAATGTGAGTTGCTTGAGCTCGGCGGAGAGTGAAGCCAGCTTCGGCGGTCCGGTCGTTCCCGAGGTGAGGGCGATCTGGACGATGTCACTCGACTGCGTCGGATAGGGCTCGCAGTCGTCGGCTGCCTCCGCGTCGCCCACCTCTAGCGGCTCGACGACCGTCCGGACGTCGGGAAGGCGCTCCGCCACCGGTCGCAGCCTCTCGCTTGTCGTCGCTTCCACTACGACGACGCTCGTCCGGGAGCGACGGAGCGACGAGTCGAGCTCGTATGCCCCGAGCGAGGGGGCGAGGGGCATGAGCACTGCACCTACGGCAGGAACGGCTATCTCTACAGCCACGTATTGAGAGCTGTTGGGCAGCGACACCGCCACGACATCGCCCGGTGCGACTGAGCGCGCACGAAGAAAGACCATCCACGACCGCACGAGCGTGAGCAGCTCGGAGAAGCTCGTCTCACCACTCGGCTCGTAGACGGCTGGCGCTTGAGGCCGCCTCGCAGCGTTCTCGGCGAGATACGTGAAGGGCCGATACGGCTGCGCCCTCGCCATCATCGGCCCGCCCAGCGGGGATGACGCCTCTCGGAGAACGCTGCTGCGCCTTCCCGAGCGTCCTCGCTCGCGAAGACCTCAGCCGACAGGGCCTCGTTGAGCGGCCAAGCGGCTCCGTCGGCGTCCTCGAGACCGAAGCGCAGGAGACGCTTCGAGGCGCGTACCGCGATCGGTGCGTTGGCAGC
>JAJYVX010000005.1:0-282 GCA_021791795.1 Actinomycetes bacterium
GCCGACATCGTCGGTCGCCAACGCCTGTTCCTCGTGGGGGTGATCGGCTTCGCCATGGCGTCTGCCGTGGGCGGAGCGTCGGTCAGCTTCGCCATGCTCGCCACGGCGCGAGCGGTACAGGGAGCTTTCGGCGCGCTGCTCGCCCCCGCTGCCCTCTCGCTCCTCACGACGACCTTCACCCACCCCGACGAGCGCGGCAAGGCGTTCGGGATCTACGGAGGCATCGCCGGGGCGGGAGCGTCGATCGGGCTTCTCCTCGGAGGGGTGCTCACCGAGTTCCTC
>JAJYVX010000005.1:292-48438 GCA_021791795.1 Actinomycetes bacterium
CTCGACTGGCGCTTCACCATGTACGTCAACGTCGTCTTCGCCGTCGTGGCCGCCATCGGCGGGACGATCCTGCTCGCCGGCCACGAAAAAGAGGCGCGGCAGCGGATCGACCGCTCCGGGACGTTGCTCGCAGGCGCCGGCATGTTCTCGATCGTCTACGGTTTCGCCAATGCCGCGACCAAGTCCGGCAGCGCCGGTTGGACGGACCCGCTGACGATCTCCTTCCTCGTCGCCGGGCTGGTCTTCTTGATCGCCTTCGTCTTGACGGAGATGCGCGTGCGGCACCCCTTGCTGCCGCTCAGAGTGGTCGCCGACCGCAACCGCGGCGGGGCTTATGCGGCCATGTTCCTCGCCTCGATCGGCATGTTCGGCGTCTTCCTCTTCGTGACCTACTACCTCGAGACAGTCCTCGGCTACAGCCCGATCCGCGCCGGGCTCGCATTCCTCCCCCTCACCGGGGCGGTGATGGTGAGCGCCGGGCTCGCCAACACCGTGCTGATCGCCCGCTACAGCCCGCGGCTGCTCATCCCGGTCGGACTCGTGCTCGGAGCGGGAGGCATGGCGCTCATGACGAGGATCGGGCTGCACTCCTCCTACGCCACCTCGATCCTGCCGCCCCTGCTCCTCGTGGCTGTGGGGCTCGGCCTCGTCTTCGCACCGTGCTTCAGCCTCGGTACCCTCGGCGTGGCCGGGCGAGATGCCGGCGTGGCATCAGCCACCGTCAACGTCGCCCAGCAGATCGGCGGGTCGATCGGGACCGCTCTTCTCAACACGATCGCCACGAGCGCGGCAGCGAGCTTCGTCACCGCCCATGCCATCGGGTTGCCGTCCCGCCTCCTCCTCGCGGAAGGCGCCGTGCACAGCTACGTCGTCTCGTTCTGGGTCGGCGCCGTCATCTTCCTCGGAGCGGCCGTCGTCGTGGCCCCACTCCTGCGTCCGGGCGTCCCCGACCTCGCCGCGAACGAGACCATCGAGGCACCGTCACTCGAGGGATGACGACGAGCGCACATCCACGCCAGCTGAGGGCGGACGCCGCCCGCAACAGGCGTGCGCTCATGGATGCGGCGGAGCGGCTCTTCGCCGCAAGAGGGCTCTGCGTCACGCTCGACGACATAGCGGCTGAGGCGGGCGTGAACGTCGCCACCGCTTACAGGCACTTCGCCAACAAGCACGAGCTCATCGCCGCTTCCCTCCGACAGAAGATCGACCAGGCGGTCCTCATCGCCGAAGAGGCCGCCGGCACGGAGGACCCGTGGGAGGGACTGATCCAGTTCCTCGAGCGCACGCTCGCTCTCATGACAGAGAACCGGGCGCTGCACGACGTCTTCTTGCCCGGGCAGGGAGGCGACTGGCTGGAGCGCCTCGAGGAGAGGATGCAGCCCGTCGTGAGCCACCTGCTCCTGAGGGCGCGGGAGGCGGGCGAGGTTCGGAGCGAGCTCGAACCGGGCGACCTCGGGGTCGCGCTGCAGATGCTCGCGACCGTGGGCGACGTGCCGGTCGCCGAGCCGCCCGCCCTCCTCCGCCGCTACCTCGAGCTCCTGCTCGCGGGCATGCGCCCGAGCGACACGCCGCTTCCGGGCTCGGCGCCGAGCCCGTCCGAGGTGCTCGCCGCCATGCCCGAGGCTCGCAACCTCTCCCCGCGCCTGAGACGCTGATCAGGAGACTTGCCGGTCCATCTCCTCGTGCGGCCGGTTCCCGCTGCGCATCCGCACGGCCGACCTCTCGTCGCCGGAGTTCTCGCTCTCACCCCGCGGCCCCCGCACGCCTCGCCCCGGCATGCAGCAAGCCGCTCCGTGTGGCCAGATGCCAGAAAGGGGTCGCGCGAGCAGGCTCAGCCGGGCTGGGCTGGCCCCGCTCGCGCGATCCCAGGCAAGGGCGCGCCGAGACTGCCGCGGCGCGTGTGAGGCTATGGCCATGCCGCGACGATTCATCCTCTGGGACATAGACGGAACGCTTCTCACGACCGGACCGGTCGGCCGGCTCGCCATCGAGAGTGGGGCGCGACTGGTAACGGGCCTCGACGAACTTCCTCACGTGGTGATGAGCGGGAAGACGGATCCGCAGATCGTGCGCGAGATCCTCTCGTCGGCGGGTGTCCCCCACCGGGAGATCGACGAGGTGCTCCCGAGAGCACTCGAGGAGTCCGAGCGGTTCCTCGAGCACGAGGGCCAGCGCATGCGGAGCGAAGGAAGAGTTCACCCGGGCGTAGCCGATCTGCTCGAGGCGCTGTCGACCACGATCAGCGTGCGCCAGTCCCTCCTCACGGGCAACATCGCTCCGAACGCGTACCTGAAGGTGCACGCGTTCGGTCTCGAGCACTTCCTCGACCTCCCCATCGGCGCCTACGGCACCGACCACGCGGACCGCAATCTGCTCGTGCCTTTCGCCCTCCGGAGGGTACGCGAGCTGCGGGGAGAGGACTACCGGCCAGACGAGGTGTGGGTCATCGGCGACACCGCCAACGACCTCTCCTGCGCAAGGGCAGGCGGGGTGAGGTGCCTGATCGTCGGGACCGGCCACGACGGCTTCGACGCGGTGCAGGACCTCGAAGCCGACGCCGTGCTCGAGGACCTGAGCGACACCGAACTGGTGCTGAAGATCCTCCTCGCCAGCTGACTGGGCGCAGGTTCCGGTCCGGGGCAGCATGGCGTCTCCCTCTACGGGTGGAAGGCGAGGGGTGACGGGGGCTTCACCGAGGGTCACCCGGAGATGCGGACGCGCACGGGCACCATCAGGCTCCGGGTGGAAGACGCCGCGGCCATCTCCGACGACGAGCTACGGGCGCGCGCAAGGGCGGTGCTCACCGACTGAACGCTCAGTCCCAGGTCTCTCGTGGCGCTCCTCGACCCAGATGCCGCACCGAGGGCGGACGCGGCCGCGGACGCCCTCGGTGCGCCCGAGGAGGTGTCCGGTGCTGGCAGCGTGGCAGGCTTCCTTCGGCGTGCCCGAGGCGCGAAGGCGGCCATCGACGAAGGAGAGCCTGCGCTCGTCTGGGCTCCGGGTGGCAGGCTGCGCGTGATCCTGCGGCTCTCGGCGGCAGGCAGGTCCGGCAAGGTCACCCGGATCGACGCCGTCGCCGAGCCGAGCGGGCGCGAACGCCTCGCTCCCGTCGTCACGGATCTCTGACGGCAAAACACAGCCCGTACAAACCCGACTTGAGCCGCACGCCCTCGGTCGTGGAGCCGCCGTCGTAGTCTTCGTGCCGGTGGCAGTCACGATCGACGACGTGAGGACGGTCGTAGCCGGTCTTCCCGGTGTCGCCCGCCGTCGCATCGACGGCGGGCCTGAGCGAGCGGCAACTGCACCGACGGTTCCTCGCCTCCGTCGGATAGGGACCCAAGTACCTGCACCGTGTGCTCCGTTTCCAGGCTTTCCTAGGGCTCAGCGCGAGCCCTCGGCTCCGGCTGGGAGACATCGCCTACCGCTGCGGATACGCCGACCAGTCGCACCTCACAAGAGAGACCTCGTCGCTCGCCGGCCGCACACCTGGCCAGCTGCGGGCAGCCCGGGCACCAGGTGTCCGAAACGTCCAAGACTTCGCCTGACTCTTCAACTTAACCGGTGGCATGACGGTCACTGCATCTCTCCAATCCGCTCGGCGATTCCTTCTCGCCGAGGCCCGGCTCCTCGAAAGGCGGGTGTTCGCCACTGTCTTCGAGGGCGCCGACGCCGGCGGAGCACTCGACGCTCTCACCGGCTACAGGAACGAGGACGGCGGCTACGGACACGGCCTCGAGACCGACAAGCGCGCTCCGACGAGCCAACCCCTCGACGTCGAGACGGCTTTCGGAGTCATGGACGCCGTCGGCCGTGTCGACGAGAAAGCGGTGCTCGGCGCGTGCGAATTCCTCGGGGGCATCGGTCCCGGAGTCGGATGCCTGGTCGAAAGCGCCCTCGAGTACCCGCGGGCGCCCCACTGGCAGGAATGGGCGCTCACACCCTCGATCAATCCGACCGCCGGCATCGTCGCCCGGCTCGTCCGGTGGGGCATCGGTCACGCCTGGCGGGAGGGAGCGACGGCGTACGTCTGGGCCGAGCTCGAGGCGGGGCTGCCGAAGGACGCTCACGCGATGAGCGAGGCGCTCCTCTTCCTCGAGGCCTCCCCCGACCGCACCAGGGCGGAGGCGGTGGCGAAGGACGTCAAAGCGAAGCTGGGAGCGCTCGAGCTCTTCAACGCCGACCCGAGCGGCACCGACTACGGCCTCACACCGCTCCACCTCGCGCCGACTCCCGACAGCCGATGGCTCGGGCTCTTCGATGAGGACGTCGTCGAGGCGAATCTCGACGCGCTGGCTCAGGCGCAGCGTGACGACGGCGGCTGGCCGGCCGATCAGCTGGGAGACGGTCGGTCCCGCGGCGGTGCAGGAGAGTCGCGGTGTGGAGACGCTGCGAGCCCTTCGCACGCTGCGGGCGTTCGGGCGGCTCGCCTGAGCTACGAGCGGAAGTATGCAGCCGGCGTGAGGCCGGTCTCGCGCCGGAACGCCGACACGAAGGCGCTCGTCGACTCGTAGCCCACCTCAAAGGCGACGTTGGAGACAGCGGCACCGCCGGCCAGGGCGACCATCGCTGCCCGTATGCGCCCGAGCGAACGCCACCGCCCGAAGGGAAGGCCTGTGTCCGCGATGAATGCCCGAGCGAGCGTCCGGCTGCTCGCGCCCACCTCCGCGCCCCACTCGGCGAGTGTGCGGCGATCCGACGGGCAGACCGAGAGGGCTTCTGCGACACGGCGCGCCCGGTCGTCCGCCGGCATCGGCACGTCGACCGCGGTCGACCGGATCGGCTCGAGGAGGTCCGTCAGCATCGCCTCGGCGTGAAGGCGGCGTCCGGCGTCGAGCGCCCGATCCTCGAGGTAGCCGATCAGCTCGGACAGGAGAGGGCGAGCCACCGAGCCACCACGGGTGTGCACTCGGTCCACACGACGGGGCACGGCTCGGGCCCGAGATAGCAGGCGCGCATCGTGGCGCCACCCTCCGACAGCGTCTCGCGCCGGACCCCGCCGGGATGAAGAGCGCTCTCGTAGGCGGGAGCACCCGGGCCGACGTCTCGCTGCGGACGACGAGGAACCGGTCGGCGCCCAGGCGAGCTGATGGTCCTCGTGCGTGTGCCACTCGAACACGAGGCCTCTCGGCATGGCGAACGTGCAGACGACGACCGACGGCGCCTCGGCTTCCTCTTGCGCCGCACATTGTCCGTCCAGCGACACGAGTCGGCAGCTTACGGCCTTGGCCTGGACAAGACCTGTCCGTACCCTGACGCACGTGAACGCGAACCACGAGCGTCTCTGCCCGAGCCCCGAGTGGGCGCGGTACATGCAGGAAGAGGTCCTCCCCTCGGTCGTCGAAGGAGCGGATCTCGGTGAGGACATGCTCGAGATCGGCCCCGGTCCGGGAGCGGCGACGGATTGGCTCCGCCGCCGCGTCGCACGGCTCACCGCCGTCGAGATCGACGCCGCCGCCGCCGAGCGCCTCAAAGGCAAGTTCGGCGGGACGAACGTGCACGTCGCCGTGGGCGACGCCACCTCGCTCGACTACGCCGACGGATCCTTCGACTCCGTCGGGAGCTTCACCATGCTTCGCCGTCGTCGGAGAGCCCGGCGCCGCGGACTGGTTCGAGCTGCACACGACGGATCACGCGCGGGCCGTCGCGTTCTACCGCGACGTCTTCGGCTATGAGATGAGCGCGGTGGCGGATACGGACGAGTTTCGCTATTTCACGTTCCGCAACCCCGGGACAGGCGAGGACTTCGGCGGGTTGATGGACTCGAAGCGCTTCCTCGCGCCCGGAGCCGAGCACTGGGACATCTACTGGCGAGTCGACGACGCCGACGCCGCGGTCGAGAAGAGCAGGACGCTCGCGGGTTCCATCAAGCAAGATCCGGACCACACACCCTACGGAGTGCTCGTCCTCGCCGCCGACCCCGCCGGTGCGGACTTCAAGCTCAGGGCCGGTTGACGACGGCGCGTGACCCTGGCGCCGCGCGGGATCTCAGCCGCCGGCACGGGTTGAGCCCCTCCGGTAGTGGGATGACGCACCGGGGCGTCGGGTCGGCGCAGTTCTGACAAGCTCCGGTCATGCCCCTTGCGACGATCTGTCGCCTGGGCGGGTGCGCCGCGACAGGCCGGTGAGCGCTGCTTTGGTCCCACGATGAGGACGAGCATCCCGCTCTGGGCCTGGATCGCGGCTGTCGGCGTGATCGCGGGCCTGCTCGCCGGCGACATCGTCCTGCACCGGAACCGAGACCTCGCCGGAGTCCGCGTAGCGCTTGTCGAGAGCGCGGCGTGGATCGCCGTGTCCGTCTGTTTCGGCTTGGTGCTCGGGCTCACGTCGGGCTGGGGGCTGTCGGGTCAGTACTTCTCGGGCTACTTGCTCGAGAAGTCGCTCAGCGTCGACAACGTCGTCGTGTTCGCGCTGCTGCTACAGGCATTCCGTGTACCACCAGCCGAGCAGCGGCGCGTTCTTTACTGGGGCGTGGTCGGGGCTCTCGCCCTCCGCGGCGCCTTCGTCGCTGCAGGGGCCGCCTTCGTGGAGAACGTCAGCTGGGCCTTCTATCCCTTCGGCGCCATCGTGCTTCTCGCCGGGCTGCGCATGGCGCGCGGAGCTCCGGAGATCGACATCGAGCACGGCCGTCTCGTCTCCACGGTGAGGCGCTTCATCCCGGTCACCTCAGCCGGCGCTGACGGGCGGTTCGTCATCCGCCGACAGGACGGCCGGCGCGTCGCGACGTCGCTACTGCTCGCTCTCGTCGTCATCGAGCTCACCGACGTCGTCTTCGCGGCCGACTCGATCCCGGCCGTCTTCGGCGTGACGACCAACGTGTTCGTCGTCTTCATGTCGAACGCGTTCGCCGTGCTCGGCTTGCGGTCGCTCTACTTCGTGTTCGCCGGAGCGATGGACCGCACCGCCAACCTGAACAAGGGGCTCGCCGTGCTGCTCGCCTTCATCGGCGTGAAGATGCTGCTCCGGCCCGTCGTCGAGATCCCCACTTCTGTCACGCTCGCCGTGATAGTCGGCGTCGTGGGGATCACCGCGGCTCTCGGCCTGCGCACGAGCGGGAGGCGCCACACGCACTCGTCGCGGGACCTTCGCCTCTAGCTGAGAGCCATGCACCTCCCTAGGCTCGGTTTGAGAGAGGAACGACCGGTGGGGTCCGCCACAGCTCGAGGGAGTTGGTCCGCATGACTCTCACGGAGAGGCCCGCCGAACGGCCGCAGCCGCCGCCGGACGACTCGGCGACAGCGCGGCTCATCCGTTGGTCCTGGGCGATGGTTCCCGCTTTCCTGCTCATCTGGCTTCTTGCCGGGAGTCTTCTCTTCTACCTGCTCAAGGGGCCTCTCGGGCTGCAGGAAGGCGAAGTCCTCCTGATGGCCCGCAGCGTGGCCGGTTGGTTCGCCGAGGTCGGATCCTTCCTCCTCGTCGGGGCAACGCCCCTGGCGGGCGTCGCCTTCGGGGTTGCAGCCCTCCGACGCGGGCAGTCCATCGCTCTTTCGGCTGTGGTCGTGAACGCGGCCTTGTGGCTCCTCACGCTCTACACATTCATCGACGACATCCACATGACGTACTTTCCGAGCTGGTGGTGAGCCAGGCTCGTCCCGCTCGGTCAGTCGCCTGACCCACGAGCCGGTATCCGACGGCCGGGTCGCTCTGGAGGACCTCGCCGCCCTCGTCGTCGAGCTTCCGCCGTGTTCGATATGCGACACCTTGAGTAGTTGGTCTCGGTCCTGTACCCCGGCCCCCACACGTTCTCGAGGAAGATCCTGCGCGTGCGACCTTCCCGGCGTGGCGAGCGAGGTACGCAAGGAAGTCGAACTCCTTCGGCGCGAGGTCGAGCGATCGGCCCTCGAGGGTCACCTCCCGACGTACGAGATCGAGTCGGAGGCGGCGTCAGTGGGCGAACTCCACCTTCGGCAGCACACGCGCCAGCCAACGGGGCTGGTGCCAGGCGGCGTGGCGGGTGAGGCGCAACAACGCCGGCAGGAGGACGAGCCGCACGACCAGCGCGTCGAGCGCGACAGCGACGGCGAGGATGACGCCCATCTCCTTCGGCGCGAGGGGCCCTGACAGGGCGAAGGTGAGGAACACGGCGATCATGACTGCCGCGGCCGACAGGACGACGCGTCCCGACGTCCTGACCGACCCGACCATCGAGTGCTCGGGGTCGGCGTGGGTCTCGTAGCGCTCCTTCGCCACCGAGAGGAGGAAGAGCGTGTAGTCCATGGCGACGCCGAAGACCATCGCCCCGAAGAACAGCGGAGCCCATGCGTCGACGAAGCCCTGCGGCCGGAAGTGGAGAAGTCCGGAAAGGTCGCCGTTCTGGAAGATGAGGCGGGCGATCCCGAATGCGCCGGCCACCGAGAGGCTCGTGACGACGACGCCGGCGAAGGCGACGAGAGGAGCGCCGAGGGCCACGAGCATGAGAAGGAAGCCAAGTCCGGCGAGCATCGCGAACACCACGGGCGTACGGCTGGCCAGTGCCTGCTCGAGGTCATAGTTCTCCGCCGCCGCACCACCGACGAGGGAGCCCGGGGGGAGACCGGCGCGGAGCCGCTCGATGGTGGCACCGGTCGCCGCGCTCGACGGTCCGCTCGCCGGCACCACCTGGTCGAGGACGAAGCCCCCGCTCGCCGGTCCCGGCAGCACCTCCGCCACGCCCGGTGTCTTCCTCGCCACCTCCAGCGCCGCCCTTGCGTCGGGCGAAGGGACCACCACCTGGAGCGTCCCCGGAAAGCCCTGGCCGAAGGCAGTCGAGACCTGCTCGTAGCCGATGCGGGCGTTGGCGGACGGCGGGACGATCGTGATCGACGGCATCGAGGTGCGGAGGCCGAAGACTGGCAGGGCGGCGAGTACGAGCAGCGACAGCCCGGCGATGGCGGCCGGCCAGGGATGTCTCCAGACGAAGCGCCCCCAGGAGTGCATGCGCTCCTCGAGCTTCCCGCCGGCCGGTCCCTGGCGCCGGGCCCGCCGGAGGCGGACCGGGACGGCGTTCACCCTCGTGCCGAGTCTGCCGAGGACAGCCGGGAGCAGCGTGAGCGTCGCGGCGAGGACGGCCACGACCGCGAGCATGATGCCGAGCGCCATGGAGCGGAAGGCGGGGCTCGGCACGATGAGGATCGACGCGAGTGAGGCGAGGACCGTCACGGCCGAGAAAGCGACCGCCTTGCCCGCCGTGGCGAGGGTCTCGGCGACCGCCTCCGCCGAGGTCGCACGGTCGCCCGGTTTGGCGATGCGGCGCTCGAGTGCAGCCCGGAAACGCACGACGAGGAAGAGGGCGTAGTCGATCCCGAGCGCGAGGGCGAACATGAGTGCGAAGTTGAGGGCCCAGATCGACACGGGCGCGAGGTGGTTAGCCAGGACGAGCGCCCCCGCAGCCACGAGCAGGCCGACCATCGTGAGCATGAGCGGCAAGCCGGCGGCGACGAGGCTCCCGAAGGCGATCACGAGGATGGCGAGGGTGACCGGCCAGGAGAGCATCTCCGAGCGCATCATCGCCGCGTGGTTGGCGGAGTTGAAGTCGGCCCAGAGAGCGCTGTCCCCCGTGAGCGTCACGGAGACCGCTCGTGTGCCTGACCGCGAGAGCGGCCCCGCCAGCCCGGAGGCGGCGGCGACCATCTGGTTCGTGTCTGCGGCCGCTCCGGCGACGACGACCGCCGTACGGCCGTCGGCCGAGATCGACACCCCGGGCCGCGGGGCGACGACCGTGCTCACGTCGTTGCTGGCTCTGAGCATCGATTCGACACGGGCGATGACCGCTCTTGCGGAAGGGTCGGCCGCGATCCGTCCCGAGTGATCCACGACGACGACCTGCAGGGCGCTCGCCCCGAGCCCGGCGAAGTCCTTACGGATGATCTGGCGGGCGTGTACCGACTGGCTCGTCGAGTCCTGCCACCCGGCACCGGCGAGGGCCGACTCGACCTTGGGGGCAAACGTGCCGAAGAGCACCAGCACGCCGAGCCAGCCGAGCAGCACGGGTCGTAGGTGCGTTCCCGTCCAGGTGCCGAGGCGGGCGAAGATGCCGCCTGGTACTCCAGCGGGCAGGGCGTCCATCACGGCGGTCGGCGACTCTGGGCTCGTCATCGTCTCTCTTTCTCGGGTCGTCGAAGGTCGGGCACTATACCCCCCTTGGTATCGGGTGCAAGATTCCTGCAGGGCAACCCGATCGCCGGCATCGCGGTTCACCCAGGGTGGGCGGGTCCTCCTCCGGTAGGTCTGGTCAGGTACACCGGTAGTGGCCCGGCCCCGGAGCGCTACCCCGGGGGGTAAGCTCGCTCTGTCGGGCAATGGCCGAGGATGCGGGGCTGGAGGTTCTGGTGGAGATCGAAGCGGAAGTTCTCGAAGGGGTCGTCAAGCGGCTTCGCCGCGCCCAGGGACAGATCGGCGGTGTGATCCGCATGATCGAGGAGGGCCGCGACTGTGCCGACGTGCTCACGCAGCTGGCTGCGGCGTCGCGCGCCCTCGACCGGGCGGGTTTCAAGCTCGTCGCGAGCGGACTGCGCGAGTGCGCTCTCCGGCCCGACGGAGGCGCAGCGGGAATGCCCTCCGAGGAGGAGCTCGAGCGGCTGTTCCTGTCGCTCGCCTGATTCATCGAGCCGCCGGACCTTCCGAATGGATGGCCGCACCTCGGACTGGAGGAGACCAGTGGGATACACGACGACGATCACCCTCGCCATCGGCTTCGACGAGGCCGTGCCCCTCGTGAAGGAGGCTCTGAAGACGAAGGGCTTCGGCACCCTCACCGAGATCGACGTCCGCGCCACGTTGAAGGAGAAGCTCGGCGAGGAGATGGAGCCGTACCTCATCATCGGTGCCTGCAACCCGAGGCTCGCCCACCAGGCCCTCGACGCGGAGCGCCGGATCGGCGCACTCCTGCCCTGCAACGTGGTCGTCCGCGAGGGCGGCGACGGTGTCATCATCGACGCGCTCGACCCGGCGATCATGGCGACAGTGACGGAGAACGCCGCCCTCCGCCCTGTGGCCGAGGAGGCGGCCCAGCTCATCGGCGAGGCGCTCTCAGGCCTTCAAAGCGGTGGCGAGCGAGCTGCCTCCTGAGCGCGGCGCGGCGGCGGCCGGCCGCCAACCGTCCCGCGGTCAACGGGCCGGGCGGAATGCCTTTCGCTTGGGCTTCACGGGCCGCATGAGGAACTCGGGGCGGCGCTCGCCGTCCGGTCCGCTACTCGGTCGGGTCATCGCCAGCCACTCGCGGTAGACCTCGCGGGAACGGCTCCGGTCGACGTACACGTCCCCGTAGCGGTCGTCCGGTCGAGCCGGCGTCAACTTCACCTTCTGCAACCAGCAGTGCATGCCGGACAGTGGGTCGGGCTGGACGCCGAAGGCGAGGTTCTGGTGCACTCCCGGGTCCGACCAGGTGATGCGGGCGGAATCCGGGTCCGAGGACGAGAACGGCTGCACGTGACTGCGGTAGCGCAGCAGGAAGCTCTCGGGACCGTCGGGATGAGTGATGTCCACCTGGCCGCTCACCCAGCGACTGCCTTCACCCTCATGGAGCCGCCACCGACCCATGTGGTGGCTGAGGGCGCACACGCCTGGGCGGATCGCCTCGGTGACCCAGACCCGGACGACGAAGTAGCCGATCGAGGTCGTGAGCCGCACGAGGTCACCGGTCGCGACGCCGTGGCGATCGGCGTCGCCGCGGTTCAGCCAGAGCGGGTGTGAGTTGGCGATCTCGTTCAGATACTTGGCGTTGCCCGATCGGGTGTGGATGAGGACCGGCAGCCTGAACGTCGGTACGAGCACGAGCTCGCCGGCAGCCACGTCGATCTTGTGCCGCGACACGTGCGACTCGATGTAGCCGGGAGTCGCATACTCGGGCCATCCCCAGTCGCGCACGGCGGCCGAGTAGACCTCGAGCTTGCGCGAGGGGGTGGGGAACCCGAACGTCTCGCTTCCGTCGTCGTGGCGAACGCCGACCGAGCCGGCTTCGCCTATGAGGGGCGGCTGATCGTCGTGGCTGGACGGGCGCCGCAGCACGCCTCGGTCGTCAGCCTCGGTCCCGTCTGTCTGTTCGGCGGTGAGCTCGCGCTCGTCGAGCCGGTGGGAGGGAACCTCGACCTCGACAGCGCCGAACTTGCGCATGTACTGAAGAGGGGTGAGGCCCGCCGCCTCCGCCTTCTCGGGCAGCCCTGGCACCTCGTGCTCGAAGATCCAGCGGTAGTACTCCTCGACGGTGATCTTCTCGCCCGGGCGGTAGGGCGACTCGAAGTTGCGGCGGATGCCCAGGCTGCCGTCGGGGTCGATCCGCCAGGAGAGCTCGAACCAGAACTCGTTCTCCTCCCACACCTCGCCCGGGTTCGCGTCTCGGGTGTCATTGAAGGGAAGGCCGAGCCGCTCCATCGCGACCCGACGGACCGGCTGGCGGAAGCTGAGCCACCTCGCCCCATGCGTCTCGTAGGACATCGTGTCGTGCCTCTCGGCGGAGTGGCCCATCGGCAGCACGTAGTCGGCGAACTCAGCAGTCTCCGACCACGTCGGCGTGAGCGCCACGTGGAGGCCGACCTTCTCGTCGTCTAAGAGCGCGTTCATCCAGCTGAACCCGTCGGGTGCGGTCCAGATCGGGTTCCACACCCGGGAGAAGTACACCTCGAGCCTGCCTCGCCCCTCCTCGAGGAAGTGCGGGAGGAGGATCGACATCTCGTTCGTGGCGAGCGGGTACTCGGCCGGCCACGTCAGGTCGTTCCAGTGATCGTGCGCCTCCGGCACGGCCGGACCCTCGGGGATGAACTTGTTCCAGCCGTTGGGGCTCGTGCCGCCGACGGTGCCTATCGAGCCGGTGAGCGCGAGCAGGAACCAGAGCGCCCGCGCCACCTGCCAGCCGCCGAGGTTCCCCGCACAGGCCGAGCGCCAGACGTGAGCGGCGAGACGGTGGTCGCACCCGGCGACGAGTGCTGCCAGCTCCTCGATCTGGGCCACGTCGATCTGAGCCTCGGAGGCCGCGAATTCGAACGTGAACGACTCGTAGTCGGCTTCGAGCTGCTCGAGGAAGGACTCGAAGGTCCCGGGCGCGTCGGGGTGCAGGTTCGCGAGGTAGTCGCGCCAGTTGAACCACCGGCGTACGTACTCCTCGTCTATCTGGCGAGTCCGCAGCAGGTACGAGGCGATGGAGAGGAGGATCGCCGCCTCACTGCCCGGCCAGGGCGAGAGCCAGAGGTCGGCGTGCGCCGCCGTGTTCGACAGGCGGGGGTCGACGACGACGAGCTTCGCGCCGTCGACCTTGCCCTCCATGATCCGCTGAGCGTGCGGGTTGAAGTAGTGGCCCGTCTCGAGATGGCTCGACAGGAGGAGGATCACCTTCGCGTTCGCGTGGTCCGGGCTCGGGCGGTCGTAGCCGGTCCACAGGGTCATCCCGAAGCGGGCACCCGAGGAGCACACGTTGGTGTGGCTGTTGTGCCCGTCGACACCCCAGGCCTGGAGGAATCTCTCGGCGAAACCGTCCTCCCCCGGCCGGCCGACGTGGTACATGACCTCTTCCTGCCGGCCCTCGACGATGGCCCGGCGAATCCGCCCGGCGATGTCGTCGAGCGCCTCGTCCCAGCTGACGCGCTGCCACTGCCCACCACCGCGTCCTCCCGTGCGGCGCAGCGGGAAGAGGATCCGCTCCGGATCGTCGAGCTGGTTCACCGTCGCCGGCCCCTTGGCACAGTTGCGGCCGCGTGAGCCCGGGTGGGCGGGATTGCCCTCGAGCTTGCGGACAGAGAGGTCCTTCTTGTCCACGTAGGCGAGCAAGCCGCAACCGGACTCGCAGTTGAAGCACGTCGTCGGAACGAGCATGTACTCGTGCGCAACCTTGCGCGGATGCGCCCTCGCGTCATGCTCGATGTGGTGGTCCCAGCTCTCCGGCGGAGGGAAGTTGGCAAGGTGTTCGTGATTGCGGGCGCCGGGAAGCGGCATCGACTGCTCCTTCATGACAGCGGAACGTCCTGTCCCGCCCGGACGAACACTGACTCGTAGGCGAGCAGGGCGACCTGGCCGAGCACCCCGGCGAGCGCTGCTCGGCGGAGCCTACGACCCTTCACGGCCGGCGTGGCGAGCCCGGCCGCCAAGCCACCGAGGCCGACAGCGCCAGCCCAGAACAGCTTGCGATAACGGCCCTTCGTGATCATCTCGGCCGCGGCGGCCGCCTGCGGGGTCTTGTGGCTGCGCCCGTACTCGGTGGCAATGGTGGCGAGGTTCGCGGCCGAAGAAGCCACAAACGTACCTGCGAGCATCTTCGTGACCCGGGTCTGTCCGGCGGTGAGCGCCGACAGGGTGAGCAGCACGCCTGAACCACCCTGCAACGCCTGCACGAGAAGGTGGGGCAGGAGGAGCCGCGACTGCCAGAGATCGCGACCCTCGGCCTGGCCGAACAAGAAGGCGGTGTAACCGGCGGCCGCGGCGGCCGAGGGCACTGCCAACCACCGCAGCACCGAGACGGCCCTCTTCGTCGTCGACGAACTGACCAACCCGACGGACTCGCCGAGGGCGGCCGCCAGCCACGAGCCGGAGACGGCCGAGTAGCCGGCGAGGCACGCCGAGCCGAGGAAGAGCCAGGAGCGCGGGTTCGCCTTGGCGAAGATGTACCAGAAGCGCTCGGGACGTTTCAGGTCCCAGACGAGGAGCCCTCCGGTGAGGGCGGTGGCGCCCACGCCGATCGCCGGAGCGGCGAGGGCCAGCACCCCTTCGGGCTGTTCGCCGCCGAGCAGCGCACCGGCCGCCACGAGCAGGGCGCCCGCACCGACGCCCTTGGTCCAGAGGTAGGTGGTGACCCGCCACCCCCACGGACGAGGGTGCGCCGTGTTGAGGGTCGTGCGGGCGCCCGTCGCCGCCGCGATCGCCATGAGGTCCTCAGACACCGCCTTGCGATGCGGGTCCGGCTGCGACCAGATGTACGAGCCGTCCACCGGTGCGAGCATCGGGTTGAGGACGGCCCGGTCGGCGCCGATGTAGAAGACGTTCGGTCCCGTGTTCTGCTCAGGCGCCCGCACCGTGGTCGCGTTCGACGCGACGAGCTGCGCTATGCCGCTCGCCGGGTCGTCGAGATCCCCGGCCCAGATCGAGTGAGTCGGGCACACGACGACGCAAGCCGGCTCCAAACCGTCGTCCACCCGGTGGGCGCAGAAGTTGCACTTCGCCGCCGTGTGGGTGTCCTCGTCGATGTAGATCGCGTCGTAGGGACACGCCTGCATGCAGCTCTTGCAGCCGATGCAGCGCTCCGAGTCGAAGTCGACGATGCCGTCGTCGCGCTTGAACAACGCCTTGGTGGGACAGATGGCAACGCACGGCGCGTCGGTGCAGTGGTTGCACCGCATGACCCCGAAGGCCCGCGTCGAGTCCGGCCACTCCCCTTTGTCGATGTACTTCACCCATGTGCGGAACTGCCCGATCGGCACCTGGTGTTCCGTCTTGCATGCGACGGTGCAGGCATGGCAGCCGATGCAGGTTCGTTGGTCGATGGCAAAGCCGTAGCGCAATTACTCCTCCGGCGTCAGGGGCGGGTGATGTCGTCTTCGTGACAGCTCAGGGTGCGGTTTCGATCGGGAGGCCGAGCTCGGCCGCGCGACCCCAGTCGTCGTCGACAAGGACGGCTGACCGCCCCGTACGATCCAGGATGGAGGCGCTGATCGAGGCGCGCAGACCGCTCGCGCAGTACACCCAGATCTCGCCGTCCGGCAATTCGTCGACACGTTCTGCGAGGTCCCAGAAGGGGATGTGCAGTGCGCCGGCGAGATGAGCCGCGTCCCACTCGTCCCGTCGCCGTACGTCTAGGAGCAGCTGCCCGGGACGGCCGAAGGCTTCGGCGAGCGTCGCAAAACCGGCCACCTCGTAGCCGCCGGTCCGCCCGCCCGCCAAGGCCTCGACACGACCGAGCGCCGCTCCGGCGAGATCGTCGATCCCGATGCGCGTCAGCTGGCGGCGGGCGTTGCTCAGGTCCTCGAGCCTGTCGCCGACGAGCGTCACCGGTGCCTGCCACGGCACCGTCCAGCCGAAGTACGTGGCGAAGGGGTCGCCGAGTTCTATCGAGACGGTCCCGGCGATGTGGGTCCGTGCGAAGGCGCGACGCTCGCGGAGGTCGACCACCCACTCGCCTCTCGCGATCCGCTCGCGAAGCACGCCGGGATCGACGAGCTCGGGCGGTGAGAGATCGGGCGCCGACGGGCCGGCCGCGTTCCGAGGCGCCATGTGAACGTAGTAGCGGGGATAGGCGTTCAGGCCCGACATCAGCTCGTGCACGAAGCGGTCCTCGTCCTCGGTGACGAGCGCTATGTTGCGGCTCAGCTCTCCACCGATCGTGGAGGAGTCGCCGGACGTCTCGGTCGCCGAGCAGAAGCTGCCGAAGCCGTGTGTGGGGTGCACCGAGACATGGGCGGGAAGCTCGCTCGCAAGGCGCCGCACCGACCGGTACTGGGCGCGGGTCAGCTCCTCGGTCCGGTCCTTGCTGATGAGGTCGGTGCGCCCGACTGCTCCGAACAGCATCGAGCCGCCCGTGAGGACGGCGACGGGTGCGCCTTCCTCCCGCACAAGGTAGGCCATGTGGTTCGGGGTGTGGCCGGGCGTGTGTCGGGCCACGACCGATAGCCGCCCGGTGGCCAGCTCGTGCCCGTCGGTGGCAGGTGTCCTCTCGAAGGCCACCTCGTCGCCCGCGGGCACGACGTACTCGGCGCCCGTCTCCTTCGCGAGGACGAACCCTCCGGTCACGTAGTCGTTGTGCAAGTGGGTCTCGAGCACGTGGGAGACGCTCACCCCGAGAGCGTCGACCACCTCGAGCACGCGGTCTATGTCGCGCTGCGGATCGACCACCACGCCCGCCTCGCCGTCGTGGACGAGGTAGCTCCGGTCGCCGAGCTCCGGGGTCTCTATCGTGACGACCTCGGCGCGGGCCGTCTCCTCTCGGTTCGTCACCTCGCTATTACTACCCTATGTACGAATGTACGTACCAATTGCCCCGTACCATCGTCGTTCGCAAGCTTCCTCCAAGGTGTCCCGACTCTCCCAGCTGTCATGAGGTCTCCATGCGAACCATCGCCAGCCTCCGGAGAGCTCGACGAGCACATTACCCCGCAGGGTATCGAGACGGGCAGCACCGTCGACTCGCACCCTGTGCCGACGACCCGAAACGGAGCATGAGGAGATGGACGGGATCACGACGACGGAGCAGGAGAACGATGTCGAGACCGCTGAGGGCGCCCGCGGCTTCACCCGTGTCCGGGTCCCGGCGCCGCTCCTCAAGCGGCGGCTGCCCTCGGGGCGTGGCGCAACCGAGCAACCGAACAACACCGACGACGGCGATGCACCGCTCACCGTGCGCTTCTGGCTCGCACTGCTCTTCACCGGAGTGGCCACAGGGCTGTTCGGCGTCCTCATGATGGTGGTGCTGTTCAACCTCGAGCACCTGGCGTTCGGCACGGGCTCCGGCGACTATCAGAGCCGCGTCGAGCAGGCGTCGGCCGTCCACCGGGTCCTCTCGCTCGTCATCGCCGGCGCGTTCGCCGGACCGGCCTGGTACCTGCTGCGCAAGTACACGAAAGGCGAGAAGTCAGAGGTCGACGAAGTGATCTGGGCCGGCGACGGGAGGCTCTCTTTGCGCCGCAGCCTCCTCACCGGGATCATCTCCGAGGTGGCGGTCGGCATGGGCGCCTCGATCGGACGGGAGGCAGCGCCGAAGCTCATGGGTGGCGTGTCCGGCAGCATGGCCGCGGGCTGGTTCGGGCTCACGACCTCCCAGCGACGACTGTTGGTGGCCTGCGGCGCAGGAGCCGGGCTCGCCGCCGTCTACAACGTGCCGCTCGGCGGAGCACTGTTCACCGCCGAGGTCCTCGTCGGCTCGGTGTCACTGCCGGTGGTGCTGCCGGCAGCGGCCACGAGCTTCATCGCCGCGGCCGTCGCCTGGGTGTACCTCCCCCAGCACGCGACCTACGT
Source organism: Actinomycetes bacterium (assembly GCA_021791795.1). Classification (GTDB taxonomy): domain Bacteria; phylum Actinomycetota; class Acidimicrobiia; order Acidimicrobiales; family Bog-793; genus JAKATT01. The sequence continues at coordinate 18,197 of JAJYVX010000005.1, forward strand.
GGACCTCCCCTCGTATCACTTCTCCACGACTCTGCTCGTGTGGGCGATCGTTGCGGGACCGGTCATCGGCCTCCTCGCGTCCGGCTACATCCGCCTCATGGGCTGGGTGTCGCACCACCGGCTGAGAGGGCGCATCGCCATCGGAGGACCGCTCGTCGCCTTCACCATCCTCGGCGTGATCGGCATCGCCTACCCGGCACTGTTCGGCAACGGCAAGGACATGGCGCACCGGGCCTTCCTCGGACAGGGCACGTTCCTCGTGCTGCTCGCCCTGTTTGCCCTGAAGCCCCTCGTGACCGCGCTGTGCCTCGGGAGCGGGGCGTCGGGAGGACTGTTCACACCCTTCATGAGCACCGGGGCGGTCTTCGGTGCCATGGCAGGGATCGCCTGGTCACATGTGTGGCCTGGAGAGGCGGTGGGGGGTTTTGCCCTGGTGGGCGCTGCAGCCATGCTCGGTTCGTCCATCCAAGCACCTCTTGCGGGGCTCGTGCTCGTCGTCGAGCTCACCCATACCGGCTTCTCGCTTCTCGTGCCGATCATGACCGCAACCGTGCTCGCCACGGCCGTGGCGCGCCACATCGACGGCTACTCCATCTACTCTGCGAGGCTCCCCGCCGCTCACGAGTGACCGTGGCGCTCGTGGACCCGCCGCGGTGCGGCGCCGCCTCGCCAGTCGAACCGCTGTCGCCCTAGCCCAGTCCGGTGGCTCCTGCCCGCTCTGGGTCTCGACCCGCCGGCTTGGCCTCTTCGAACTCGAGAGGCGCCTCGAAGGCTGCGTCGAGCCGCCCGTGCGACCAACGCGCCACGAAGGCGAACCGGTCGGCACGGATGACCCCGTGCCGCCACTCGACGGGGACCGTCCCCTCGCTCGCCAGGCGCTCGATGGCAAAGGCCGCCGAGCGCGGGCCGATCTCGAGCAGGCGCCGCTGTTCTGCCGTCGGGATCACGGGGGTGAGCCGCTCCCAACCCGAGTCCGGCCTTATTCCACAACGCTGCTCGAGCTCCTTGTACAGGGCGGTGCGACGGAAGTCGGCGCTCAGCAGGCGACGGGCCAGCCGTGCGGGCAGCCAGGAGCAGTCGAGAACCGCCGGACTCCCGTCGAGGAGCCGCAGGCGCTCTATGTAGACGAGGGGTTCGTCAGGTCCGAAACCGAGCATTGCGGCCGCGTCCGCGTCCCGTCGCTCCTCCAGGTGCCGTACGAGGCTCACCTGGTCGAAGCCCTGCTCCTCAGCTGATCGGTAGAGGCTGTACATGGCGCCGAGCGACTGCTCGATCGGACGGCGGCGCACGGAGGTGCCCTGCCCCCGCACGCGCTCGACGAGACCTTCCTGCTGCAGGTGGCGCACGGCCTCCCGCACCGTCTGGCGGCTGACCGCGTACTGGCTCACGAGCTCGACGTCACTCGGAAACCGCTCGGCGAACTCACCGGCCGCCATCCTCGCACGCAGGTCCCCCAGTATCTGGACCCAGAGCGGCACCGGGCTGCGTCTGTTCACGCGCACCGCACAAGTATGTGCGCGTGGAGGCCGCGCCCTGCCGCGGTCGCTCAATCGCGCGAGAACAGCCGCCGCAGCATCGACCGCCGTTCGCCGGCCTCTTTAGCGTGCCCGGGGCAGCGCTGGGACGTCGCCACTCGCCGCATGACCTGCTCGACATGCATCCCGCAGCCGGCCCACGTCGTCTTGCCACAGGTTCGGCACCTCACCGCGCGGCACATCTTCTTCTCGTCCTCCTCGTCTCGGGGTTGGCACACCATACCCGCCCCGGTATCCGTCGGGACACCGGCACATGGGAGACGCGCCTGCGCTGGCAGCGCCGGAGGACGCGCCGAAGGACTTTCGGGGTCGTCGCTGAGGCGCTGGTAGCAAAGGAGGCTGGTGAAGAGGCCGGTGAGGAACCCGATCATGTCCAGAGGGGCGAGCGAGATGCCCGCGCCGAGGTCGCCCGAGGTCGCCCGAGGCGACGCCGAGCGGCACGAGCCGCAGGAGCGAAACCGTCGCGGTGAAGTCGCCGAGGCCACGCTCAGAGTTCGCTCGGGGCCGGAGCGCCGCTCCGAGGAACGTGTCCGCCGCGAGATCGCCTCGTCCCTCGAGAGTGGCGGGCGGTCCGCACGGGTTTCGCGGACCACCGGGCGAGGCCGGGGTGGCGGGAGGCCACAGGGCGGCGGGCGGCCACAGGGCGGCGGGCGGCCACAGGGCGGCGGGCGGCCACAGGGCGGCGGGCGGCCACAGGGCGGCGGGCGGCAGGTCGAGCCGTGCCGGCATCGCCCGGGTCTACGACGACCCTGCTCCGGGCTCGGTGAGGGTGCTGGTCGACCGGCTGTGGCCGCGCGGCCTCGCCAAGGAGACCGCACCCTTCGACGAGTGGTGCAAGCAAGTCGCACCGAGCAGCGAGCTCCGCAAGTGGTACGGACACGACCCGGCGCGGTTCGACGAATTCGCCCGCCGTTACCGGGAGGAACTCACGAGCGCTTCCCTCGCCGAGGTTCTTGAGGGCTTGCGCGACAAGGCGCGGGCGGGACGGCTGATCCTCGTGACCGCCACGAGGGCTCTCGACCGCTCGGGCGCCGCCGTGCTGCGAGACGTGCTCTCCGGCGCCTGAGAGCCCCGCGCCAGAAGGCGGGGTCGGCGCGTCAGCGGGTCCGGGTGAACCGGTGAATCGCCTCGAGCAGCTCGTTCGTCTTCTCGGCTGCCACCGCGTCGTCGCCCGACGAAAGGGCGTGACGCACACAGTGGGTCACGTGGTCCTCGAGGATCTTGACGGCGACCGCGTCCAGTGCCGTCGTGACTGCGGCGATCTGGGTGAGGATGTCGATGCAGTACCGGTCGTCCGTGATCATCTTCTCGATGCCGCGAGTCTGGCCCTCGATCCGCCGCATCCGCTTCACGAGTGCGTCCTTGTCGGCGACGTATCCGTAGGGTGGCCCGGATACCGCTCCCGCCGAGCCCCGCGGCGCATGCGGAGCGTCGGTCATGGGGCCTCCTCTGCCGGGCGGAAGCGGCGCAGTCTCAGCGAATTGCTGACGACGAAGACGCTCGAGAACGCCATGGCCGCTGCGGCGACGATCGGGTTGACGACACCGGCGACCGCGAGCGGCAGGGCGGCAACGTTGTAGCCGAAGGCCCAGAACAAATTGCCCTTGATCGTCGACAGGGTGCGGCGCGACAGGCTGATGGCGACAGCCGCCGCCCGGACGTCACCGGCGACGAGCGTCAGGTCCGATGCCTCTATGGCCACGTCCGTACCGGTGCCGACCGCTATCCCGAGATCCGCCTGAGCAAGGGCGGGTGCGTCGTTCACCCCGTCGCCCACCATGGCGACGACCTCGCCGGATTCCTGCAGACGGGAGACCTCGGCCGCCTTGTCTCCGGGCAGCACGTTCGCGAGCACACGGTCGATGCCCACCTCTGCCGCCACTGCCCGCGCGGTTCGCTCGTTGTCACCGGTGAGCAGCACGGGTGTGAGCCCGAGCGCCCGCAGATCAGCGACGGCCCGGCGACTCGTCGCCCTGGTGCGGTCGCCCACCGCGACGAGCCCGCGTGCCGAACCCTCCCAGGCGACACCGACCACGGTGGTCCCTTGGGACTCGAACCGATCCGCCTCCGAGGCGAGGTCCGCCGGCATCTTCACTCCCCAATCAGCGAGGAGACCGAAGCGCCCGACGACTACGGCTCGCCCGTCGACGACGGCCTCGACACCTAGGCCGGCGCGAGACGAGAACGACTCGGCCGGAGGAAGATCCCCGAGGCGTTCTCTTCCGAAGGAGGCGACGGCCTGGGCGATCGGATGCTCGCTCGGATCCTCCGCTGCTGCTGCCAACCGCAAGAGCTCCACCTCGTCGACGCCGTCCGCAGGTATGACTCCTGCGACGACCATCCTCCCCTCGGTGAGTGTGCCCGTCTTGTCGAGGACGACGGTCGTGACCTTGCGCGTCCGCTCCAGGACCTCCGGCCCTCTGATGACTATGCCGAGCTGGGCGCCACGCCCCGTCCCCACCATGAGGGCGGTCGGTGTGGCGAGCCCCAGAGCGCAAGGGCAGGCGATGACCACGACCGCCACCGCGGTAGAGAAGGCGGTCGCCGTGCTGGCATCACCTATGACGAGCCACCCGAGAAGTGTGAGCGCCGAAAGGGCGATAACGATCGGGACGAAGACGGCCGACACGCTGTCGGCGAGGCGTTGCACCGGCGCTTTGCGGGCCTGCGCCTCTGCCACGAGACGGGCGACCTGCGCGAGTGCGGTGGACGCCCCGACACGTGTCGCCTCTACTACGAGGCGCCCCGAGGTGTTGACCGTCGCACCGGCGACGACATCGCCTGGACCGACGTCGAGCGGGACCGACTCACCGGTTAGCATCGACTGGTCCACGGCGGAGGTCCCGACCTGCACTATGCCGTCGGTTGCGATCTTCTCGCCGGGCCGGACGACGAAGCGATCGCCGACGGCGAGATCCTCCACCGGGATGACGACTTCCGCGCCGCCGCGCAGTACGCGGGCGTCCTTCGCACCGAGCTCGAGCAACCTGCGGAGGGCGTCTCCCGAACGCCGCTTGGCCCGCGCCTCCAGGTACCGGCCGAGTAGGATCAGAGCGGTGATCGCCCCCGCGCTGTCGAAGTAGATGCTCGTGGACATGTTTGCGAGCAGCACGACCGTGGACCATGTCCAGGCCGCAAGGGTCCCGACCGAGATCAGCGTGTCCATCGTCGCCACCCCGTGCCGGGCATTCGCAGCCGCGGCGCGGTGGAAGGGCCAGCCGGCATAGAAGACGACGGGTGTGGCGAGGGCGAAGGAGACCCACTCCCAGCCAGGCGGCCGGGAATCAGGCACCCAGGCGAGCACGGCGAGCACCAAGCCGAAGGCCGCAGCCAGAACGAGGCGCCGGCGGTAGGGCCGAGCGGGATCGTCCTCCACGACCTCCTCCGGCAGAGATGCCCCGTAGCCGGCGGCCTCCACCGCGCCGATCAGCTCGTCGAGGTCCACCTGCGCCGGGTCGAACGCGACCGCGGCGTGCTCGCTCGCGAAGTTCACGCTCGCGGCCACACCGTCGAGCTTGTTGAGGCGTTTCTCTATGCGAGCCGCGCACGATGCACACGTCATGCCCGATATGGCGAGCTCCACGTACTGGCGACTGTCAAGCGGTTCGGCTTCGGTCCGCCTCGGCTGCTCCAGGTCGGCGACGGGCAACGTCACGAAGCCTCGTAACCCGCCTCTTCGATCGCGGCGCGAAGCACCTCGTCGTCGAGACTCTCGCCGGTCACTGTGACGAGCTTCGTGTCGAGGTCGACATCAACCGCGTCCACCCCGAAGACCGCTCCGAGCTCGCCCGACACTGCCCGCTTGCAGTGGTCGCACGTCATGCCGGGGACTTGGTACGTGATCGTTTCTGACATCACCGACCTCCTCCGCTCATGTATATACCCTACCCCTGTATTGACCGACGTTCGGCAGCCGGCATCGAGCGCGGCCGCCGCAGGCATGTTCCGGCTGTGGCGGGATCGCCGCGAGAACGGGATCGTGCCGCCCAACGGTCGGCCAGTAGCCGGCCGGCCAAAAGAAGGCCGCTCGTCACCGACGGCGCGCTACCAACGCTTCCAGCCGTGGGTCCGGGAGCAGATGAGACCATTCGGGGCCCCTTTGAACGACCCGGAGCGCATCCTCGACGAGCGGCTGGCCCGCGTTGAGATCGCGCAGTCGAGTACCGGCGGTTGGGCGACCTGCTGCGAGGAGGCGAGGGCCAGCGGCTAGGCCGGACGGCGGAAGAGGGCGGCCAGCGCAGTCGAGTCGACGGCATCGACTGCCCAGTAGGCGACGGGGCGCAGCAGCGAGACGACGACCACCACGAGAAACGACAGCAGGTAGCCGGCGACCACGTCACCCGGATAGTGCGCACCGACATATACCCGGGCAAAACAAAGAAACAACCCGAGTATCACGTTCGTCACCGCCAGGACGGCGAGGAGCCAACCCGCTCTACGATCACGAGGTCGTCGGAAGTCGCCAGCCTTCCCGCCCGCATGGCGCCTCGACCAGACGCTCTTGCCGAGCACGAGCAGGAGCGACGCCGTCAATCCCCCTGCGACGATCGAGTGATCGGATGGGAACGAGTAGTCGCCCGTCCTCGCTACGAGGACGAGAGCATGAGGGTAGGTGACGTAGGGACGGAGCTCCTCGGCAGCGCGCGCCACGAGCTGGTTGAGGCCGAGCGCCATGATCGTCCCGACGCCGCCGAGGATGAGCACGGCGGCGGCTTGCGGTGCCCGGCGCCGCCACACCACAGCGTAGGCGACGACGAACAGGAGGGTGAGGAGCACCGGCCCCAGCCAGAGCGCATAAGCGTGCATGAAGGGGTGCGCCCAGGCAGTGTTCCGTGAGAAGCGATTGAGGTCGAGGTAGACGGAGGTGTTGAGGGACTTCGGAGGGAGCACACGGACATCGGCGAGGACCGGCGCCACGCCCGTCACATGTGGCGTCTCGACGAAACCCAGGTGTCCCAAGATGCTCCTCGGCGGCGGACCGGTCTCCCCGCCCTATTCGGCCGCTCCGTTCAACTTAGCAAGGACCCTGCGCGGGCGACCCGGTGGCAGCACCATCGGCCGTGACGTCTGCAGGCATCGTCGGCGGACGACCGGTGAGGCCACGATGCCATCAGCGCGGGCGGAAGAAAGTGTGGACCTGCCCGGCTATGGACGGCCAGAGAAGCGCCGCCAGCAGGATGCCCGCCACGACGGAACCGCCCACAAGCCAGAGCCGCACCAGCCGGCCCTTGGGGCTCGCCCGGCGGTAGCTCCGCCGGGCGCTGAGGTCCCGCCTCAGCACGCCGGGCACCTGCCACATGTAGGCGAGGACGTGGACGGCGAGGATGAAGAACCAGAGCAGGAAGTCGTACCGGTGCACCACATAGAGCCAGCCGTTGGGATCGTGGATGGCGACGAGAGCTATCCCCGAGGCGAAGAGAACCACCGTGGTGAGGACGAGCAACGGAGCGAGGACGCGAAGAAGCGTCTTCGGCGGCCCTTTGCGGACGAAGTCCGGGTGCCCTGTGTAGTAGCGATAGAACCGCCAGCTCGTGCTGCCGAGTTTGATGAGCAGCGGCGGCACGAGGATGAGGCCCACGACGACGTGCATCGTCATCAAGCCCCCGATGTTCAAGAGGGTGATGCCCTCGACGAAGATGAGCACGAAGAGGGCCGCAGCCGCAGCCGCGGTCACGCGCTCGTTCGCCCCCGCTTGATTCCGCTCTCCGACGCCCGCGCCCGGAGCCGCGAGGCGCTTCACGAGCGCCAGGAGCTCCTCACGGGGATTCGGCATGTCGACGAGCCCTGGGCCGCCGACCGCGCCACCCCGGGCGACAGCCGGCGAAACGGGCCTGCTGTACGCCCCACGCCCGGCGAACTGGCCCGTCGGTGGGCTGGCACGTTCCCAACGCACCGACGCTCCGACCAGCGGAGCGGTCCCGGCCGGGCCTGGGCGCACTGAGAGGCTCGGTGCACCACCTTGCGACACTCTGCCGTTCACGTGTCCGGCTCGTCGCATTTCGGCCCCGTAGGCGCGCCAGCGGTGGACCACCAGCAGGACGATGGCGACCACTGCGAGCGCGCCCAGCACGTAGCCGGCGTCGCTGAAGGCATGGATGATCGCGTGCCACCGGCTCCCGAGCCCGTAGCCGATGGCCGCCATCGCCCCGTCCCAGATGAGGCTCCCGACCGCCGTGAGGATCCCGAACGAGAGAAGCGGCACCTCGGCGACACCGGCGGGCAGCGCCACGAAGTTCCGGATGACTGGCACGAGGCGCCCGCTGAAGACACCAGAACGAGGGTGGCGGGCGTACCAGGCCTCGGCTCGGTCGAGGTCGTGTTGGCTCAACAGGACGTACTTGCCATACCGCTGGACGAACGCTCTGCCGGCCGTCCGCCCGATGAACCAGGCGATGTACGCCCCTACGACCTCGCCGGTGGCACCCACGAGGATCGCCCCGACGAGGTTCAGGTGGCCGGTGGCCGCCAGCGCTCCGGCAAATCCGAGGGTCAGCTCGGAGGAGGTCGGCACGCAACACGACTGGGCCACGCTCAAGAAGAAGATCGCGACGTATCCGAACGAGCTGACCAGGTTCAGCGGGTTGATGAGGGCGTCCATTAGATCTCCGTCGGTGGTTGCCGACACTCGGTCGGTAGCCGGTCCCCTCCATGATTGCCGTTGGCGGCGGCGCGGTCCTGGCAGCCGGTCGGCGCCAGCACCGCGCGCGGTCGCTTCAGCGCCACCGCCGGACCAGGTGGTGACACGAACGAAAGGGGTTGGGCCAGGCAAGACCCTACCGGGTACCTCGGCCATGCGCGCCTTTGCGACGGGTCCGCCGTCCCCTGCCGCACCAGAAGATCCGTTCATCGATCGTCGGCAGCTCGTCGGTCAGTTAGCTGAGCTACTCGGCAGCATCTCGTCGTCCGGCGCTGGCTCCCGTCCCGCCGTGGTCCCGCGGCTGACGCCTTTGCGCCGCCGGGGGGTCTGCCGCTCGCCTACACGGCCTCCTTCGGCGACGGCCCGCAGGAGGTGGCCCGATCGCGTGGGTGAGGGACAAGCCGGCTTCGGAGAAGCACCTGCAGGACCTCGCATGGCTGCGACGGGTCCGGGACAGGATCGACCGGGAGTACGCTCAACCGCTCGACGTGGAGGCGCTCGCACGTGGGGTGCACATGTCGGCTGGGCATCTGAGCCGGCAGTTTCGCCTTGCCTATGGCGAGTCGCCGTACAGCTATCTCATGACGCGACGCATCGAGCGCGCGATGGCGCTACTGCGTCGGGGAGACCTTGGGGTCACCAAGGTCTGTGTTGCCGTGGGCTGCTCGTCGCTCGGCACGTTCAGCACCCGCTTCACCGAGCTCGTCGGCATGTCTCCCAGCGCCTATAGGCGCCGGGCTCAGGCTGCGCGCAGCACCGCAGGGCCACCCTCCTCACTCGAGAAGCAGGTGACGAGACCGGTCAGGAATCGAGAAGCAGCGGTGAGAGCGCCAGGCTTAGCGTGACACCCATGGACATCACCATTTACGCGAGCTCACTGCCGCACGATGACCCGGAGGCTTCGCTTGCCTTCTACCGCGACGCGCTCGGCTTCGAGGTCCGGACCGACGTCGGGTCCGGCAAGATGCGCTGGATCACGGTCGGGCCGCCGAGCCAGCCGGACACGTCCATCCTGCTGGCGCCTCCGGCGCTCGATCCCGGCCTTACCGACGACGAGCGGCGCACGATCGCAGAGATGATGGCAAAGGGCACTTACGGCTGGATCCTTCTTGCCACGAAGGACGTCGACAGCACGTTCGAGCGGGTGCAGGGCGCCGGCGCCGAGGTGGTGCAGGAGCCGACGTATCAGCCTTACGGGATGAGAGACTGCGCGTTCCGCGATCCAGCAGGAAACCTCATCCGGATCCAACAAAGGCCGTGAGTCGTCGTTTACGAGCCGCCCGCTCCTGCCAGGACCTAGGTAGGTGCCGAAGCTCCAGACACTGCCTCCGGGTCGCTCACGGTGAACCCGCGAGGTACGTAGTCCTCGTCCCTCAGTCCCCTCGCCACGGGGGCTCCGTGGTCGGCGGCCCTCTCCATGTGCGCCTGGTCCAAGTAGGCGGCGGCGGCGGCGATCGCAGCGGGGCTCGCCTCCCCTCGTGGCGACGAGCCGCCTGCGACCGCTCGCATCGCAAGACTCGCGCCGCGGCCTTCGGCGCGAGACCAGACTCACGCCGGAAGAGATCGGTGGGATGCCGGCGGCTGTGACCGACTTGAGCGACAAGGGACGACGACACCCTCACAGAGCCGGCGCTGGAGACGAGCGCGCCCAGGTGAAGGCGACCTCCGGTAGGGGGTCGGATCGTCGTTCAGGCTCGCAAGGAAGAACTCGTCGAGGATGCCGGATCGCCCACCCACCCTGGTGCGAGGGCCAGGCGCTCGAGCAAACGATCGCCGGAGGGCAACACAGTTTCTCGAGCGGGACAGCTGCGTGGGCGAGCTGGCCCGCCGGCACGCCGAACAAGCGGCGGACCCCGAAGGGCCGGCACTCGATCGAGCGCCGTGCTGGCGGTCGCTGTGGCGACCCCGATCGAGAGAACTGCCCCGCGAAAAGGCCCCCCTTGGCCACCCCTAGGCCAGATCGAGGGGCCAGTTCGCGGGGCACTTCGGATTTCCGCTAGTGCGCCGACCCGCGCCGACCCGCACCGCGCCGACCCGCACCCGCACCCGCACCCGCACCCGCGCGGCTCGGGTCGCAATCCGGCAGCAGGTGGCCTGAGCCTCGAACGCCGACGAGCTCACGGTCCGCTCGCAACCTTGATCCCGAGCAGACGGACGGCCAACGCCACGATGGTCCGGCCGCCGATCAGCGTCAGACCCCTCTTGCCGTTCACCGTCACGCCGACCGCGCCACAGCCGAACTTGTCGGCATGCACGACTGCTACCGGCGGGCCGGACTGTGCAGCGCGGAACACGAGCTCGACGAGTCCGCCCGCCAGGTCAGCCGCGCAGGACGCGGTGCCGGGGAGCTCGACCGGCAGATGATTGACGGCTGCGCGCAGCTTGTCGATCACCGCGAGGCTATGGGTAGTCACAGGTGCCGAGCCGCCGGGGAAACCGGGCACCGTAGCGACAAGCACCTTCACACCACCGGGAACGCGGTCGGCAGCGTTCTTCTCGGGAAGCCATGTCACCTCGCTGTCGACGCGAAGTGCTGCCCTGCTTTCCGGAAGGGCGGCCAACTCGATCACGAGGCTGCGCCAGCCGAAGATGCCGGTAACAGGTCCGCTCGCTGGCCAGCTGATGGCGAGCTCCCATAGCACGGTCCGGCCCCCGTCGCTGCTCGTCCCACTCTGCGAGGCAGTCCCGCCTCCCGGAAGGTGACCCTTGATCCAGGAGATGGCGGCCTCAGGCGCCATGGGGACGATGAAATAGTGGGCAAGGTCGACGACGTCCGGGGTCGCGGGGAGCTCGAACGGCGAGCGCAGCAAGGATCCGGAGCCCGGCGGAGCCGAGCTCGAAAACTCGCTCCCCGGCGGCAGCCGAAGAAGGTGCAGCAGATGCTCCGCCTCTCGCCGCGCCGAAGCCGACCGGCTGAGTGCTCGGGACGTGACGTAAGTCGCGCCTCGTCGGCTGTCCGGGGTGCGCGCGTGGTCGACCGCGCCGGCCCATATCCCGGCGCCCGCCCCGGCAAGGAGCACAGCTGCTAGGGCAAGCGTGGCAGAGCGACGCAGACGCGACGCCCGCTGGTCAAATCGAGGGTCCGGCTGATCGGGCTCGCGTTGCGCGACCGTGGGCCAGAGGTCTGGGCTCTCGAGGTGGTCGAGCGCGCGCAGGCGGTCGGAGAGATCATGCATCGTCGTCCTCCAGCAGTCCGCGGAGCTTTCGCCTGGCTTGGCTGAGGTGCATCCGCACGGTTCCGGGGGCGCAGCCGGAGATGGCTGCAACCTCTTTCGGCGAGTAGCCCGCATAGAGGCAGAGCACCACCACGGCGCGCTGGCGCGCGCTCAGCTTGCCGAGCAGCTCGGCCACCTCGGCGGGGATGTCGGAGCCTTCGGTGATAGACCGGTGCTGGCCGACGTCTCCGAGCGGTCTCAGGCGGGACCTTCGGGACAGCTCGCCCGAAGCGATCTTGAACGCCGCTCGCCACACCCAGCGCTGCGGGTCCCGGATGGCCTCGCCTCGACGGAGGGCTTGAGCAAACGCCTCGGCGACGGCGTCGGTGGCGAGCTCCCGGTCGCCCGTGTAGCCCACAAGGGAGCGCCACAGGCGCGCGCCGTCCTCCCGGTAGACGCGCTCGATCACCCCGTCATCCCGGACCGGCATGCCGCCCACCTCGACATCCTGCAACACATCCGTATAGGGACGGAATCAGCCGCAAGCGCATAGGCGCTCTTCAGCCGGTAGTGCGGTCGACTGCACCGGGGGTACGCAAGTCGCTCAATGAAGCGGGAACAGCCGGCGTGAACGGGCACCCTCAGCGGACACCGGGATGCCGAGGTGCCTGGCAAGGAGAGCGGTCAGACCGCTTGCAGCAGAGAGACGCAAGCGAGCGAGCGAGCGGCGACGATGGCCGGCCGCCCGGGCTCTCGGACCTCGGCGGTCAGGCAGTGTTGCCGGGACCGCCGAACGGGCCGCGCCGGAACGGTCCCCGGCCGCCTCCGCGGCGCATCCGCCAGAACCTGAACCCGAAGAGCGCCACGACGAGGGGAACGGCGACGTACCACGGGCTGGTCCTGTGAACGAGACCGACGAACAGGCTCAGCTCCATTGGTCCTCCTCTTTGTTGTGGCGCTTCATTTCGTAGATCCACCGGAAGCTCTTCGCAAGACGGGCGATCCGAAGATGACCCGCTCGTTGGCCAGGTCGAACGTGACGCGGAACCTCCGCAGGAAGGCCGTCCCGAGAAGACCGTCGTAGATGATCTTCTGGAACATCACGTCGGGGTCGTCCTCGAAGACATCCGGCGCCGAGCTCAAGCGGACGCCTCCTGCGATCTTCGTGAAGTGACGGGCGTACTCGTGCCCTGTCTCGTCGGTGCCGTCGAGTCTCTTCACATCCTCACTGCCGAGGTCGACGCCCAGGCGCCCGGCGTGAGCGGCGTCGAGGATGAGGCAGTCGCTCCCCATGTCGACCTCGACGCGGATCGGGTCGCCACCGCCCGGCAGGTCGAGCGACATGTGGACGGTGGCGGAAGGCCCGTCCCGCTCGACCTCGACAGGGACGACCATCCCCTCCGCGACCCTCCGAGCAAGCGAAACGTCGTCCTCGACCACGACCGTCCCCCTCAGGTAGTCGATCGTCACAGCCCCCGGATCGAAGACCGAGAGCGAGAGGAAGCCCGACACCCCTTCGATCCCGGCGAGCGCCCCCATGTCGAGGACGGCGACATCCACGTCCTTCATGCTGTGTCCGCCCAGCTCCATTGAGGGGAGCGTCGCGAGCGGGACCTCGACCTCCTGTCCCGACATCCGGCGCCCCTTAAAGGAGGTACCCGTCAACTGACAGCCCGCGGAGGTGGCGAGGTCGTCCGAGACGAGGGTGACGCCCATCCCGGAGTCGAAGATGAACTCCTTCTCGAGGCCGCCGACGCGCACGGGCACGACGACGAAGTGACCCAGATAGCGAAACCCGACCGGATCCACAACAAGCCATGATGCCACCAGCACGCCTCGGCAGACGACCACCGGAGCGCTGCCGCACGGGCTGGACTCTCGCTCCGGGTGGCGTGCGATCATGCAAGGCGAGGCGAGGCGAGGCGCTGACACCGCCGGCCGGAGAGGAGCGGGATGGAGGGCCGAACTGAAGACGTAGCGCATCCGCCGCTCCTCGACGCCGAAGACAGGGTCACCGGCCGCACTCCTTTCGTCGTGAACGAGGAGGTCTCCGGAATGCTGCACGGCAAGCTGGTGCGCTCGTCGGCAGCCCATGCCCACCTCGTAGGTGTCGACACAGGCGCGGCGCTCGCCCACCCGGGGGTTCGCGCCGTTGTCACAGGCGCCCTGCTCGTGGCCCGAGGCGGCATGGAGTTGGAATTCGGCCCGGTCGTGCGTGACCAACCGGTGCTCGCCTACGACGCCGTCCGCTACATAGGCGAACCGATCGCGCTCGTCGTCGCCTCCGATCCCTTCGTGGCCGAGGAGGCGGCCAGCCTCGTGGAGGTCACCTACGACCACCTGCCTGCAGTGTTCGACGTCGACGAGGCGACGGCCCCCGGCGCCCCCGTCCTGTTCCGAGCCGAGCCCGAGCGAGACCCGGCCTTCGTCGACGTCACGCTGCGGGCCGACTACGAGCGCAACGTGTGCAACGTCTTCAGCGTCGTGCGGGGGGATGCCTCGGCGGCGATCTCCTCCGCCGACCACGTCTTCGAGCACGTCTTCGAGAGCCCGGCTGCGGGCGCCGCTCCGCTCGAGACGCACGTCGTGGTCGCCGATGCCCGCGGCGACCGGGTCACCGTCTGGACCTCGACCCAGACTCCGCACATCGTGAGGCGGCAGCTCGCCCTCCTCTTCTCCCTCCCTCTCAACCGCGTCCGGGTGGTGGTCTCCGCTCTCGGCGGGGGCTTCGGCGCCAAGGCATATGCGGCCATCGAGCCGGTCGCAGCCGTGGCATCCCGCCTGGTCGGAGCGCCCGTGCGCATCCACCTCGCGCGCGACGAGGAATTCGTCACCTCCACCAAGCACGCCATGCGGGTGCGCCTGCGCACCGCGGTGACGAACGACGGCCTGATCGTCGCCCGCCAGGCGCTCGCCCGCTACAACGCCGGAGCGTACGCAGGCATCAGCCCGCGCAAGGTGATGTTCGGGGCGTACGGGCTGAACGGGCCCTATCACATAGCGAACGTGGACATCCACGTCGAGGCCGTGTGCACGAACACGCCGCCTGCTGGCGCATATCGGGGTTTCGCCATCAATCAGGCGGCCTGGGCGTATGAGCAGCAGATGGACATCATCGCCGAGGCTCTCGGTATCGATGCCGCCGAGATGCGCCGGCGCAACCTGCTCCGCGACGGCGACACCTTCTGCACCGGCGAGACCCTCGAGCACCTGCACTTCCACGAGTTGCTCGACACCGTCACAGAACGGATCGGCTGGGACCCGGACGCGAAGCCGGAGCGCGATGGAGACCTAGTTAGGGCAAAGGGCATCTCGTGCGTCATCGAAGGGACGATCACGCCTTCCACCTCCACCGCGACGGTCCGCCTGAACGGCGACGGGAGCGTGGACGTGCTCACGAGCTCTGTCGAGATGGGTCAAGGGATGAGGCCGGCGCTCGCCTCGCTCGTCGCCCGGCGCCTCGGAATCGACCCGGGTCTCGTCGGAGTCTCATATGTCGACACCGACCTCACCCCCTACGATCAGCAGACGACTGCGAGCAGGTCGATGGCATCCATGGGGAGAGCTTCGGAGCTCGCCACCGACGACATGGTCGAGAAGGTGCGCCAGCTGGCGGCGGAGCTGCTCGAGGCCGATCCGTCCGACGTCGCGGTCGTCGGCGGACATGCCCAGGTGGTGGGAGTCCCGAGCCGCCGCCTGAGTCTGGCAGAGGTCGTAGGGCGGAGTCGGGTGGGAAATTTGCACGGAGAGGGCACGTTTGTCACCGAGGGCGGCCTCGACCCGTTCAGCGGGCAGGGTGTCGGTTCGGCTCACTGGCACCAGTCGCTCGGGGCCGCGGAGATCGAGGTGGACATCGCGACGGGCAAGGTGCGGATCCTGCGCTACGCGGGTGCCCTCTTCGCCGGCGACGTCGTAGATGCGGTCGGTGCCGACCACCAGTGCGAGGGGTGCCTCGTGTTCGGGGTCGGTAATGCTCTGTTCGAGGAGCTCGTCTTCGACAAGGGCCAGCTTACGAACGCCAGCCTGGCGGACTACATGGTCCCGAGCCTCGACGACATGCCCGACGCGTACGGGTTCGACCTGGCGACGGACGAGAACCGCGACGTGCACGGCCTCGGCGAGCCGGCGCTCCCTCCCGTCGCACCGGCAGTGGCGAACGCGCTCTACCGGGCGACCGGAGTGCGGATCCACTCGCTCCCGATCAGCGCCGAGAGGGTGCTGCGCGGCGTGCAGGCTGAGAGGCGCAGCGGTGGGGCAGGCGGCGGAACAGGCGGCGGAACAGGCGGCGGCGGCACGGGATCGCGGGCATGACGGCGCTTCACGAAGTCCCTGCCGAGGGCGGAGGCGGCGACGTCAAGGTGCCCGATGCCGACGGCCGGGTGCCGGTGGTGCTCTTGGTGAACGGCGCACCCCACCGGGTGCACGTGCGGACCACCGAGGTGCTGCTCGACGTCCTGCGAGAAGACCTGAAGCTGGTAGGTGCCCGTAACGGCTGCGGGGTGGGCATGTGCGGCGCGTGCACCATCTTGAGGGACGGTCGGGCGGTGAGCAGTTGCCTCACACTCGCCGTCCTCTGCGAAGGAGCCGACCTCCGCACCATCGAAGGGCTGCGCGGAGGCGGCGGAGAAGGCGGCGAGGGCGGCGAGGGCGGGGGCCTGAGCCGAGTCCAGCGGGCCTTCCTCGAGCACCGGGCGTTCCAGTGCTCGTACTGCACGTCCGGTTTCATCCTCGCCCTCGAGGCACTTCTCGCCGTGGACTCGCATCCCACCGAGGCCGCCGTCCGCGAGGCCTTCAGCGGGCATCTCTGCCGGTGCGGCAGCTACTCGCGCATCATGGCCGCCGCTCGCCAGGCGGCCGGGCTGCCCTCCCGAGGAGGCTTGGCGAGGGGCGCGGTGACAGGCGGGGTGACAGGCTGCGCGCCGGACGAGGAGCCCGGGCGATGAGCCAACCGCTCGTGTTCTTCCCCACTACGGTCGCCGAGGCGGTCGAGGTCCTCGACAGGTACGGGGGGGAGGCGAAGGTGGTGGCCGGTGGTACGGCCGTGAGCCTCATGCTGCAGCATCGCCTGATCCAACCCGCAGCCCTCGTCTCCCTGCAACGGGTGGACGGCCTACGCGAGGTGGGCCGCACCGAGGAAGGGACGGCGGTCCGGCTCGGCGCGCTCGTCACCCACGCCGAGGCGGCGCGCCACCCCTTCCTGAGATCAGCGGCCCCTCTCGTCGCCGACGCATTCGCCGTCGTGGGCAACCCGCAGGTGCGGGCCGCGGCCACCGTCGGCGGTGTCCTCACCGAGGCCGACTACGCCTCCGACCCGCCCGCGGCGCTGCGGGCGATCGACGCCGTGGTGATCGCGCAGGGCCCGGCGGGCGCGCGCATCATCCCGGTCTACGACCTGCTGCTCGGCTTCTACGAGACGGCGCTCGCCGACAACGAGATCGTCTCGTCGGTCGTCGTGCCGTTGCTTCCCGAAGGAGCGGGCAGCGCGTATCTCAAGTACTCCTCGCGCTCGAGCGAGGACCGGCCCTGCGTCGGCGTGGCAGCGGTGGTCCGCCAGGCTCCCGACGGTTCGTGCGCAGAAGTGCGTGTCGTGCTCGGTGCCATCGCCGCGGTACCGGTACGGGTCCCGGAACTGGAGGCGGCAGCAGTCGGACGGCCGCTCGACCCTGCAGGCCTCGGTGACGCCTACGCCGAGGCGGTGGATCCGCTCGAGGATGTGCGAGGCTCGGCCTGGTACCGCCGCGAGATGGTACGAGTGTGGGTGGCGAGAGCGGTCACGGCCGCCCGGCACCGCTGCACCGGCGGCCCGCAGCCGCCGCCCGCCGGGTGACAGGCGACAGGCGACAGGCGACAGGCGACAGGCGACAGGCAGGACAGCACGACCGCTGCCCGCATGTCGTCGGGGCCACGGCGCAACCACCACCTGGCTGCATACTCTGGTATACAGAGATCGACGAAGGGAGGGGGATGGCACGACTGCTCCGTCCGGAGACGGTCTCTCAGGCTTTGCGCCTGCTGGCGGATGGCGAGGTGGGCACGAAGCTCGTCGCGGGTGGCACGGCGGTCATGCTCATGATGCGGGCCGGGTTGCTCTTCCCCGAGCGGCTCGTCGCCCTCGAGCACGTGGCAGACCTCGACTACGTCGAGGTCGAGCCCGACGCGGTGCGGCTAGGTGCGCTCACACGCCTGCGGGACCTCGAGCGATCCGTCCCGCTCGCCTCGGCGCTTCCGACGCTCGCGCGTGCGATCGGCTTCGTGGCCAACCACCGCGTCCGCAACAGGGCGACCATCGGGGGATGCCTCAGCGAGGCTGACTACGCCTCTGACCCTCCGGCGGTGCTCGCGAGCCTCGGGGCACGCGTGCGCTTGCGGAGCGTCCGGGGCGAACGGGAGGTCCCCGTCACCGACTTCCTCGTCGGCTACTACGAGACCGTGCTCGAGCACGACGAGCTTCTCACCGAGGTCGTCATCCCCCGGCCCGGGCCCCGGGTCCGAACGACCTACCTCAAGTACGTGAGCCGCTCGGCGGAGGACAGACCGTGCGTGGGCGTGGCGGCATACGTAGATGCCGACGAGTCGGGCCGGACCGAAGAGGTCCGTGTGGCCGTCGGCGCCGCGACCGCAAACCCCTTCATGCTCGGCGACGTCGCGCAGATGCTCGGCGGTGGCCCCCTCGACGCGGGCGCCTGCCGGGCCGTGGGAGAGGCCTACGAGCGCGCGATCGAGCCGATCGGCGACGTCCGGGGCTCTTCGGACTACCGGCGCAAGGTGACCGGCCGTCTCGTCGCAAGGGCGCTCGAGACAACCGCTCTCTCCGGCCACGGCAACGGGGCATTCCGGCTGTGAGCGGGACTCTCGACGACTCGGGGGCAGCCGACTCGAGGGCAGGCGACTCGAGGGCAGCGGTGCCGGTCGCCGTCGGTGCCGCCGTCGGCCAGAGCATCGACGTCCTGCAGGCGAGGTCGCGGGTCGACGGCACGGTCGAGTTCGCCCTCAACGCCGAGGTGCCCGGCATGACCCATGCAAGGCTGCTGCGCAGCCCCTACGCCCACGCGCGCATCGTCTCCATGGACGTCAGCGCGGCCGAGAGGCTGCCTGGTGTCGTCTCGGTGCTCACGGCTGCGGACTTCGACCGGCCCGGCGCCCCTCACCGCTACCACGGGCCGGTCGTGAGGGATCAACCGGTGGTTTGTGGGAGGAGGGTGCGTTTCGCCGGGGATCCGGTCGCAGCCGTGGCGGCCGAGTCAGAGGAGATCGCTACGGCGGCCCTCGATCGCATCGAAGTCGTCTACGAGGAGCTGCCCCGGGTGACCACCGTCGAGGAGGCCATGGCAGACGGAGCGCCTCTCGTCCACGACCGGCCGCCCGAGGTGCGCGACCACGGCTACGCCGACGTCCGGCTCGCAGGTGTGGGGGGCAACGTCTGCACGAAGTTCCAGCTGCGAAAGGGCGACGTCGATGCCGCCCTTGCCGGGTCCGACGTGGTCGTCGACCGCACCTACCACACTCCGGCAGTGCAGCACGTGACGATGGAGCCACACGTGGTGCTCGCCACCTACGACCGGCGGGCCTGTGCCCTCTCGGTGCTGAGCAGCACGCAGGGGCCGTTCGCCGTGCGTGACGCCCTCTGCGAGATGTTCCGCCTCCCGAGCTCCTCGGTGAGAGTCGTCGTCCCCCCGCTCGGGGGTGGCTACGGGGCGAAGACCTACGCCAAGTTCGAGCCGGTGGCCGCTGCGCTCTCCTGGAAGGCGGGGCGACCGGTGAAGCTCGTGCTGCCGCGCGACGAGGACTTCCTCTCGCTCACCAAGCACGCGGCGACGATCCGGATGCGGACAGGCGCCACCTTCGAGGGACGCCTCGTCGCGCGGGACGTCCAGATCTTCTTCAACGGCGGGGCGTATGCCGACATCAGCCCTCGTCTCATCAAGAACGGCGGCTACAGCTGTGTCGGCCCCTACGACATCCCCCACGTCCGCATCGACTCCTACGCTCTCTACACCAACCTCCCTCCTGCCGGCGCCTACCGCGGCTACGGCGTATCGCAGGCCGCGTGGGCCTACGAGCAGCAGATGGACGAGCTCGCCGACGTGCTCGGCATCGACCCCGTCGAGCTAAGGCGGCGCAACCTGCTCGTAAAGGGCGAGGCGTACGCGACCGGCGAGATCATGGACGAGGCGCACTGGGAGGCCCTGCTCGACAAGGCGGCGGCTGCCGTCGACTGGTCCCCCGATTCGCGGAGAGGCACGGGACCTTCTGGTCGGCTCCGGGGGAAGGGAGTTGCCGTCATCCTCAAGTCCACCGTCACGCCGTCCACGACGCATGCGGCGGTCCGTCTCGACGCCGACGGCACCATGCAGGTGTTCAGCTCGGCGGTGGAGATGGGGCAGGGCGCCCATACGGTGCTCGCCCAGCTGGCGGCTGACGCGGCGGGCATCCCCGTCGCGAACGTGCACGTGACCGCCCCCGACACCCAGTACACGCCTTACGACCAGACGACGAGCTCGAGCCGGACCACGCGCGCCATGGGCGGGGCGGTAACGAAGGCGGCTCGTGTCGTGCGTGACCGCGTCAGGCGCCTCGCCTCCGAGTTGCTCGAGGCCGACCCCGACGACCTCGTGGTCTCCGGCGGTACGGTCTTCGTCGCCGGCGTGCCCTCACGGAACCTCTCGGTCGCCGAGGTCTGCTATAGGACGAGGACCGGCAGCATCAGCGGCGACGGCGACGTCGTCACCTCCGGCGGACTCGACCCCGAGACGGGTCAGGGTGTGGCGAGCGACCACTGGCACGAGGGGGCGGCGTCCGCCGAGGTGGAGATAGATCCGGCGACCGGCAAGGTCTACGTGACCAACCTCTACGTGGCGGCATATGCGGGCCGCGTCGTCAACCCGAAGCTCGCCCGCCTGCAGATGCACGGAAGCGCTCTCTTCGGGATGAGCCACGCCCTGTACGAGGAGCTCGTGTTCGACAACGGCGTGCTCACCAACCCGAACCTGTCCGAGTACTCGATCGTCTCCATGGGCGACATGCCTCGACACCTCGAGGTCGAGCTCCTCGAGGAGCCCGGCGAGGCGGGGATCCACGGCCTCGGCGAGACGGGACTGCCTCCGGTGATCGCCGCCCTCGGCAACGCCGTGGCGAGCGCGACCGGGGCGCGGGTGCGGCAACTGCCGATGACGCCCGAAAGAGTCCTGCAGGCGATGGAGGCGCGGGGGGCGACGGAGGAGCGGGACGCCTTGAGGGGACTGGAGGAGCGATGACGGAGGGCGGCAAGATCACCGTCTCCTGCGTCCTCAACGGCGCCAAGACCGATCTCTGCGGGGAGGCCGCCCAACCGGCGTCCGAAGCGCTTCGCCGTGAGGGGCTGTTCGGGGTGCGCGAGACCTGCTCGCTCGGTGTCTGCGGCACCTGCACGGTGCTGCTCGACGGCGAACCCGTCAGTGCCTGCATCCTGCCCTTCTACGCTCTTGAGGGGTCTGAGGTACGCACAGTCGAGGGCCTCGAGTCGGGCGGGCGGCTCAGCGCCCTGCAGCAGCAGTTCATCGAGTCGCAAGCGTTCCAGTGCTCTTTCTGCACGCCCGGTTTCCTGCTGAGCGCCGCGGCCCTGCTCGACTCCACCGAGGGGGCGCTCACCGACGAGCAGGTGGAGGAGGGCCTGCAGGGCCATCTCTGCCGGTGCGGGTGCTACGAGACCGTCAAGGAGGCCGTGCGAGCCGTAGCCGCGAGACGGCACGGTCAGGACGCCGGCCGAGGCGCCCGATGAGCTGGCCGCACCGGCGCCCGTTCGCTGCCGTCCACGACCGGATCCCCTACTCGCCCATCGTCGACCGTGCGCCGATCGAATGGCCCGGTGGCGCCCTCGTGGCGGTGTGGGTCGTCCCGAACATCGAGCACTACGAGTACCTGCCTCCGCCGGGCACGGTCGACGCCTACCCCCGCACCCCCCACCCAGACGTGCGCAAGTACGCGTACCACGACTACGGCAACCGGGTCGGCTTCTGGCGGATGCTCGAGGTCCTCGACCGCCACTCCGTTCCTTGCACGGTCTCGCTCAATGCGGCAGTGCTCGACCACTACCCCGAGGTGGCGGCGGCGATGGTCGAGCGGCAGTGGGAATTCATGAGCCATGGCCTGTACAACACCCGCTACCTCTGGGGGATGAGCCGCGACGAGGAGCTCGCCTTCCTCCAGCAGTGCAACCGGGTGCTCGAGCGCCACACCGGCCGGCGCTTTGACGGGATGCTCGGCCCGAACATAAGCGCCAGCCCGTGGACCCCGGATCTCATGGCCGAAGTGGGCATGCGCTACCACGCGGACTGGGTGCACGACGAAAGGCCCACTCCTCTGCTCACGGCAAGCGGACGCCCGATGGTGGCGCTTCCCTACAGCTACGAGCTGAACGACGCTCCGCTCCTCATGCGAGGCCACGTCGAGGGTCCCGCCTACGCCGAAAGGGCGATGGCCCAGTTCGACCGCCTCTATGCGGAGGCGGCAACCGCCCGAGCCGGCGCGGGAGCCGGCGCGGGAGCCGCGGGCGGAACCGCCGGGGGCGGACGACTCATGTGCCTCCCGCTCCACCCCTTCGCCGTCGGCCAACCCCACCGAGTCCGGCACCTCGACAGGCTCCTCGGGCACATCAGGGAGCACGACCGGGTCTTCATGGCGCGGGGCGGGGAGATCGTCGAGCACTACCTGTCGCACAACTTCGAGGCGGATCTGGCCCAGGCAACCGGCGAGGGGACGAGGCGAGATGGATGAGGCGGCACGCAACGTCATCCCGGCGTCGTCCGACGGAACGAGTGCTGCTCGACCCGGCTACGACCACGACTGGTTCGAGTGGGCTCCGATCCCCGACCGTCCACGGCTCTCCTGGCCCGACGGTGCCTCGCTCGCCGTGGCGGTGGTCGTCAACCTCACGGCGGTGGAGTGGGAGGCGGACGGACCCGGACCGGTCCCACCGCCGGGCGGCCGGGGCGTCGGGGCTCATCCTGACTTCCCCCGCATGTCTCACCGGGAGTTCGGCCACCGGGTGGGCGTCTTCCGCCTCCTCGCCATCGCGACGGATCTCGGTCTACCGGTCGCGGCGGCCGTGGACGTGCTCACCGCCGAGCACTACCCTTCGCTCCTCGCCCATCTCCTGCCCGCGGCCGACGAGGTGCTCGCAGGGGGACTCAGCGCCAGCCGACCGGTCACCTCGCTCATGAGCAAGGAGGAGGAAGCCGACTACGTGACGGTCACCCTGGAACGCCTGGAGCGCGCCATCGGCGTCCGCCCGAGAGGGTGGATCAGCCCGGAGAACAGCCAGTCCGATCGGACGCCGGCCGTGCTCGCCGCCGCAGGGGTCGACTACCTGGCCGACTGGGGCAACGACGACCAGCCATACCCCTTAAGCGGGCTCGGCGCGGGCCTGTGGTCGTTTCCCCTCTCATGGGAGCTGAGCGACCTCTCCGCCATGTTCCTCCGGGGAGTGAGCCCGGGCGACTACATGGCGAGCGTGGACGAAGCGGCCGCTGTCCTCTCCGCCGAGGGCGACGCCGGGCCGGGCAGAGTCCTCGGCCTCCATCTGCACCCTTGGGTGTCCGGGCAGGCGTTTCGCTCCGGCGCAGTCGAGCAGGCACTGACCCGGCTGCGCGAGCGCCCCCGGGTGTGGCTGTCCACTCCCGGCCGGATCGTCGAGTGGTGCAGAGGGGCGGCGTGACTCGGCCGCGCATCGCTCTCATGTGCACCGGTGGCACCATCGACTCCCTCGGTGCCTCCCGCCTCGACCTCGCCTGGTACACCGAGACCGGCCAGAGGCTCGACGACGGCGAGATGCTGGCCGCGCTCCCCGAGCTGAGCGAGTTCGCGGACGTCGAGCAGATCGCCTCTCCTCGCCGGCCCAGCTACGAGATCACGTCCCGCGACTGGCTCGCCCTTGCAGGCGCGGTCAACGGCCTGCTTGCGAGGCCCGACATCGCCGGGGTGGTGGTCACCCACGGGACGAACACGCTCGAAGAGACCGCCTACTTCCTCCATCTCGTGACCGTGCCACCCAAGCCGGTCGTCCTCGTCGGGGCGATGCGGCCGGCCAACGGGCCCGGCAGCGAGGGGCAGTTGAACCTGCTCCGCGCCGTGCAGGTCGCCGCCGACCCGGCGGCGCGCGGACTCGGGGCCCTCGTCGTCATGAACGACAACATCCACGGAGCCCGGGACGTCACGAAGACCCATACGTTCCGGCCGGACACGTTCCGGTCGCCCGATGCCGGACCGCTCGGGATCGCGGATGCCGACGGGAGGATCGTCTTCTATCACCGCCCCTTTCACCCACCCTCAGGACGCCCCCTATTCGCCGTGGACCAGCTGAGCGACCTGCCCCGGGTCGACGTGGTCGTATCTCACGTCGGAGCCGACGGAGCTCTCGTCGACGCCGCGGTGGCGGCCGGGTGCAGGGGTCTCGTCAACGCGGGCACTGGAGCCGGCAGGCCGACGGCCGGCGAGCAGGCCGCAATGGACCGGGCGGCGCAGGCGGGCGTGGTCGTCTGCCAGGCGAGCCGCGTGGGCTCGGGTCGCGTCTCCCGCTCGCCCGGGATGGCGGCCCGCGGCGTCGTGGCGGCGGACAACCTCCCCGCATGGAAGGCACGTGTGCTGCTCTTGCTCGCCCTCACGAAGACCTCCGACCCGGAGGCCGTCCAGGACATGTTCGACCGCCTGTGAGACGCTCTCGCTCCGTCCCTCGCTCCCGCCGGCACACGGCAGGCGAGCGATGAGCAAAACCCAGCCTGTGCGCAACACGCTGCTTACCCTCCTCGACGCCGCTCAGCTGACCGGCTACTACGCGGCGGGCCACTGGCAGGAGGACACCATCTACGCGCTCGTCGCGAGGCGGGCGAGTCTCGAGCCGGAGAAGGTCGCCGTGCGAGAGGCCGGCCGCCACGTCACCTACGCCGAGCTGGTCGACGCGGCCGACCGCCTGGCCGGAGCACTCGAGGCGGCCGGCCTTCGACCCGGCCAGCGCGTCGCCGCATGGCTCTCGAGCCGCATCGAGACCGCGGCGGCCGTGCTCGCCTGCTCACGCAACGGCTACGTGTGCTCCCCCTCGCTGCACCGCGACCACACCGTCGCAGAGGTGACGGACCTGCTCAGCCGCATGCGTGCCGCCGCCCTCGTCGCCGAGAGGGGATACGGAGCCGATGCCGGCCGCGACGACATCTTCTCTCGCGCAGAAGAGCTCGACACGCTGAGACTGACGCTCGCGGTGCCTCCCCGCGAGGCTTCGAGCGGTGTCCTTCCCGAGATCACCGGGCGATCCACCGGCAGGCCTGTCTCGAGTCCGGACACCGTCGTGTACCTCGCCTTCACCTCGGGCACGACCGGGGCACCGAAGGGCGTCATGCACTCGGACAACACCCTGCTCGCCCCGGTCCGGGCGCTCGCGGCGGACTGGCAGCTCGGGGCTGACTCGGTCATCTACTCCTTGTCTCCGCTCAGCCACAACCTAGGTTTCGGGGCGATGATCCTCGCCCTCACCCAGGGGGGGGAGCTCGTCGTCCACGACCTGCCCCGCGGTGCCAGCCTGCTCGACCGCCTCGTAGAGACGGGCACCACCTTCATCTTCGGCGTGCCGACGCATGCCATCGACCTCCTCGCCGAGCTGAGGGTGCGCGGGCTCGACCGGGTCGGCGCTGTGAAAGGGTTCCGCATCTCCGGATCCGCCGTGCCGCCCGCCGTGGCCGAGGGGCTGCTCGCCCACGGCGTCCTGCCGCAGAGCGGATACGGCATGACCGAGGCCGGCTCGCACCACTACACGAGGCCGGACGACCCCGCCGAGATCGTCGTGCGCACGTCGGGCCGCGCCTGCGCAGGGTACGAGGTGAGGATCTTCTCGCGCGACGAGCCCGACCGGGAGCTCCCGAACGGCGAGGTGGGCCAGATCGGTGGTCGTGGCGCCGGGCTGATGCTCGGGTACTTCGACGACCAGACCGGGACGGAGGAGTCGTTCAACCGCGGGGGCTGGTTTCTCACGGGAGACCTCGGGTGGTTGGACGACGCGGGGAACATCCGGATCACGGGCAGGAAGAAAGACATCATCATCCGCGGCGGCCACAACATCTTCCCGGCGAAGATCGAGGCGCTCGCCCTCCGCCATCCCGCCCTGGACAAGGCCGCAGCCGTCCCCGTTCCCGACGAGCGCCTGGGCGAGCGGGTGTGCCTCGTCGTCGTCCTGGAGCCCGGAGCGGTGCTCGAGCCGGACGGTCTGCTCGAGCACCTCGACGAGAGCGGCCTTTCTCGCTACGACATGCCCGAGTACGTGCTCATGCTCGACGAGATCCCGCTCATGCCGTCCGGCAAGATCTTCAAGCGGCGGCTGGTCGAGTGGGTCGAGAGCGGCCGGGTCACGCCGACCCCGGTGCGCTTCACGCGGAAGCGGCCCCCCGCAGGCGAGGCAGAGTGACCGCCTCGGCGGCCATGCGGGCCGTCCGGGTCCGGTCGTTCGGCTTCCCACCCGATGCGGCCCTGGAGGAATGCGAGACGCCGGAGCCCGGACCGGGCGAGTTGCTGATCGCCGTGCGCGCAGCTCCGGTCAACTACGTCGACCTTCTCACCATGCGAGGTGAGTACCAGTTCAAGCCGGAGCTGCCCTACACGCCGGGCAAGGGCCCTGCGGGAGTGGTCGTCGCCACCGGGCCGGGCGCAGACGGCTGGGCCGTCGGGACCCGGGTGCTCGCCATGGCGGAGTACGGGGGCTACGCCGAAGCTGTCGTCGTCCCGCAACAAAGCGCCTACCTGCTTCCCGACAGCCTCCCCTTCACCGCCGCCGGCGCCATGTCGCTCGCATTCGACACGGCATGGGTGTCCTTGCGCGAGCGTGCCCGCCTGGTGCCGGGCGAGTCGGTTCTCGTCCTCGGGGCGAACGGGGCCGTCGGCAGCGCGGCTGTGCAGCTGGCCGTGGCGATGGGAGCGTCGCCCGTGCTTGCCGGCGTCTCCTCGCCCGAGAGGTACGCGGACCTCGACCACCTCGGTGCCGGCGGGATGGTCGATCTCTCTCGCCCGGGCTTGCGCGACAGCGTTCGCGAGCAGGTGTTCGCCCTCACCGATGGGCGGGGCGTGGACGTCGTCGTCGACCCGCTCGGCGGAGATCCCTTCGACGGCGCCGTCCGGGCGTTGGCGTGGCGTGGGCGGTTGGTGGTGGTCGGCTTCGCTTCCGGCCGGATCCCGACGCTCGCGGCGAACTACCTCCTCTTGAAGAACATAGAGGTGTCCGGTATCCAGATAAGCGACTATCGGAAGAAGACGCCCGAGCTGCTGGAGGAGTGCTACCGGGATGTCTTCTCGCTCTACGTCGCCGGCAAGGTGGTCGCACCGGCGATCGTCAGGTACCCGCTCGAGTCCTGGCAAGCCGCCGTCAGCGATTTCGCGTCGCACAGGGCCAAGGGGCGAGTGCTGCTCGTCCCGGACGGCGAGGATTGACGCGGTGGCGGGCGCGTGTCACCGGAAGGGCAGCACCAGTTGCGTGCAGGTGAAGCGCGCCATCAGGCGCCGGGTGGCGTTGCGCTCGTCGGCTGCGGAGAAGACGTCGACGTCCTGCACGATCGAGCGACGCCCGATGTGCACCGGGCGGGCCTCGGCCACGAGCGTCGTGCCCGCATCAGCCCGGCTGAGCAGGTGGCAGGTCAGGTCGAAGGTCGCGAAGTTGCCGGCTGGCACTGCACCGTCGCTCGCCCATCCGGCGACGGCATCGGCGAAGGCGACGAGCGCCCCACCCTGGGGACCCCCCCGCTGGTTGAGGTGCAGGGGTGTGAGCATCATCTCCGCCCTGGCCCGTCCGACGCCGATGTGGGTGAGGCGCATGCCCATCGCGTCGAGGAAGCAGCCCGGCGGCGTGCCCGCCAATTCCTCGGGCACGGCCACCATGCCTTCCGTCGGAGCGAGGCCGGCCAGCTCGAAGAGAGGGGTGGTGCTCGAGGGTTCCTGCACGAGTTGCTCACCTTTCATCACTCGCCACCCGGCGCGCTGCCTTCTCGGTCCCATTTGGCCGCGGCACGGTCGGTATGCCGCTGCATACATTACGATCCGGCCCGGATCGAGTACGGACGCCGCGGCGATCCACCGAGAAGAGACGGATCTGTCGTTGGAACGCTGCGACCTCGGCGGCCGCTGGGACGTCTGCGACACCGCGTTTCGCCCGGTGCCCGTCCGAACCCGCGGGAGGCAGTGATGGCCAAGAGATCGACGGCAGGGCGAGCTGTGCCGGCACGCCTCTCACCTACCCGGCGAGTCGTGCCCTACGAGCGCATCAAGCAGGCCATCATGTCCGGCGACCTCGAACCCGGTGCCCCGCTCGTCGAGCTGGCGCTGGCGGAGTGGTGCGAGGTGAGCAGGACACCGGTGCGCGAAGCGCTTCTCAGGCTCGAGCAGGACGGGCTCGTCGTCCGTGGCGACCAGGGCCTCTCGGTCCGGGAGAGCAGCCCGGAAGAGATCCTCGACATCTACGACACGCGCATCGTGCTCGAAGCTCGGGCTGCGGCTGTGGCTGCCGAGCGCCGCACCTCCCACGACCTCATGGCCATGCGCCGCCTGACAGACAAGTTCTCCCACTGCGACGCGGAGGAGGCGAGCGCGCTCGCCGAGACGAACCGCGAATTCCATCGCTCCGTCTGGCGCGCCAGCCACAACGACTCGCTTGTCGACCTGCTCGAACGGCTGAATCTGCTGCTCGGCCGATACCCTGCCACGACGCTCGCCTTCCCCGGCCGGTGGAAGACGGCGAGCGTTGAGCACAACAAGCTCCTGCTCGCCATCGAAGCCCGAGACGAGGAGGAAGCCGCCGCGGTGGCCACGCGTCACTTCTCCGCAGCGCGCGACATCCGGCTTCGCTTGTGGGAGGGCGAGTAGCCATCGGGATCACGCACTGCTCGGTTGGAGGGGACACCAGCTGCCGACGTCGCTCGGTCTCGGCGAGCGGCACCTTGCGACGCCTAGGAGCATTGGAGCACCATATGATTGCATGCGTAGGTACACCGTTGCATGCAGAGGAGAGGCTGTGACGGGAGTGCCGGCGAGATGACGGCTCGACGGGTGATCGTGGTGGGCGCGGGCAACGCAGCGCTGTGCGCAGCTCTCTCCGCCCGGGAGCGTGGTGCCGACGTCCTCGTCCTCGAGCGGGCGCCACAGCGTCTGCGCGGCGGCAACACCGCTTTCACCGCGGGAGCGATGCGCGTCGCATACCAAGGTGTCGATGACCTGCGGCAGCTCATGCCCGAGCTCAGCGACGAAGAAGTCGCCGTGACCGACTTCGGCCACTACCCGGTACAAGCGTTCCTCGAAGACATGGCACGGGTGACCGAGTACCGCACGGATCCCGAGCTGGCGGCGACCCTTGTCGAGGAGAGCTTCCCGACTCTGTTGTGGATGCGGGAGAAGGGCGTGCGCTTCCTCCCCATCTATGGCCGCCAGGCGTTCAAGGTCGACGGCCGGTTCACTTTCTGGGGTGGCCTCACCGTCGAGGTGTCGGGCGGTGGACCAGGTCTCGTCGATTGCCTGACGGCGGCCTGCGGTCGGGAGGGCGTGAGGATCGAGTACGGCGCCCGAGCGCTGTCGCTCGTGCAGGATGATGCCGGCATCCACGGCGTGACACTTCGCCAGGATGGGAGGACGCGCGTGGAGCCGGCGGGTGCCGTCGTCCTCGCCTGCGGCGGCTTCCAGGCCAACGCCGAGTGGCGGACGCGTTACCTCGGGCCTTCGTGGGACCTCGCGAAGGTGCGCGGCACGATGTACAACACCGGGGACGGCCTCAAGATGGCGCTCGACGCCGGGGCGAGCCCTACCGGCAACTGGTCCGGCTGCCACGCCGTGGGCTGGGACCGCAACGCCCCCGAGTTCGGCGACCTGAGCGTGGGAGACGGCTACCAGAAGCACAGCTATCCCTTCGCCATCATGATCAACGCACAAGGCAAGCGCTTCGTCGACGAGGGCGCCGACTTCCGCAACTACACCTACGCGAAGTACGGACGCCGCATTCTCGAACAGCCTGGTCAGTTCGCCTGGCAGATCTTCGACCAGAAGGTGGTGCATCTTCAGCGGGACGAGTACCGCATCCGCCAGGTCACCAAGGTCACAGCCGGCACTCTCGAGGAGCTCGCCGGAAAGCTCGAGGGCGTCGACGCGGCCGGGTTCCTCGAAGAAGTCGCCGCCTACAACGCCGCCGTCGATGTAGGCACGCCCTTCAATCCGAACGTCAAGGACGGGCGCTCTACGAAGGGGCTGGCCGTGAACAAGACCAACTGGGCCAACCGCGTCGACGAGGGGCCGTTCGAGGCATACGCGGTCACCTGCGGGATCACTTTCACCTTCGGAGGCCTCAGAATCAACACCAAAGCGCAGGTCCTCGACACCGACATGACGCCGATGCCAGGTCTCTACGCCGCGGGCGAGCTCACTGGTGGCATCTTCTACTTCAACTACCCCGGCGGTACCGGGCTCACGAACGGCTCCGTCTTCGGCCGGATCGCGGGATACGAGGCGGCGTCCGGCTCGTAGCCTCGTCCGGCTCGTAGCCTCCGCCCGGATCCCGTTGAATCCTGACGGGAGCAGGGTCGCATTCGGCCGCACACGAGAACCCGAACGGCAAGCGATTCGCGGTGGAAGCGTCGCGAGCGACCTGGGCGAGCGCTCGCAAAGGCAGACATTCCTGTCAGGTCAGGCGAGCACCTGTCACTTCTCGCCGGTGCGGCGGCGTTCGCGCCCTGTCGCGACCGGCCATACGGCTGGAGAGTCACGAGGCGCTCCGCGGCCGCTCAGCACCGAAGCAGCGTTAGCTGCTCGTCGTCACCGCAGGTCGCGTCGTCGCCGCGCAACTCGCCGCCGAACGCCGGCTCCGGCTCCGGCTCAGGCGCCGGCGCGGGGTCGGTCGCCTCGGCGCCCCTCGCCTCGGGGCCCGTCGCC
>JAJYVX010000095.1 GCA_021791795.1 Actinomycetes bacterium
GCGCGGACCAGCGGTCGAAGTCGCCGAAGCTCCTCCTCCACCGCCTGTGGGTCGGTGACGCTCTGGAAACGCTCCGGACGGAGATCGCGCCTGCGCTGAACGCGACGAAGACCAAGTGGGCTGCCACTGGGGTCGCAGCGTCGATCCTCCTCGCCCCCTACCTGAGCGACGTCACGACGCTCGACATCTATGTGGACACGGACCAGTTCTCGGACAAGGCACGCCTGGCATCCCGGCTCGGAGGCCGCATCGTCGAAAGGGGACAAGTAATCGAAGTCCGCCCACTCCCGACGCCCATGACCGCCACAGGGCCCATAGTCGAGGGCATCCACGTCGCCCTCCCGGTCCGGGTCTACGCAGACCTCCTCTCCAGCGGAGGCCGGGCTGCTGAAGCGGCGCAACACCTGAAGGAGGTGCGCGGTGTCGGATCCGGTTCGTAGCCGCCGGGCTCGGGAGCTGGCGGAGCGCGCGCTCGTCCGTCTTGTGCGGGAGTACGGAGACATCCCCGAATTCGTCCTTCTCGGAGGACTGGTGCCGGACCTCCTCTGCATAACCGCTGCCCGACGACACGAGGGCACGACGGACGTCGACGTCCAAGTCGACCTGGAGATCCAGGGTGGATCAGAGAACGCAGCCCGCTTGGAGGGAGCCCTCACTCGCGCCGGTTTCCGGCCGGATCATGAGCGGATCTGGCGATGGCGGGACGACACTGCACCGGAGTTGGTCGTAAAGGTGGAGTTCCTTGCGGACCTCGATGGCGTCCCGAACCATCACGTGGTCTCGTTCGACGATTGCCAGTCGTTGGCGGCCGTGAACCTGCGTGGTACCGGATTCGCCGCCCGGCACTGGGAGATGCGGTCGATCACGGCGCCCATCGACGGAGTGGCCCAGACTGTCACCCTCCGGGTTGCCACTCTCCCGGCCTACCTGCTGGCGAAGACGCACGCCGCACACGGTCGTGGGCTGCCGAAAGATTGGTATGACATCGCGTACGTGCTCCTGCACAACGATGACGGCGTGCCTGGTCCGGCGGGACGACGCGTCCGTGAGCAGTTTGGAGACGACCTCGTGGGAGCGACGGTCACTGCACTGTCGGAGTTGTCGGCGAACTTCGCTGACGAGGCGGCCCAGGGCAGCGTGGCCTTCGCGTCGACGATGGTCGGGATCCATCCGGAGTTGGACCCCGACGTGCTGGCCAACGACGCCGTCGCTGCCGTCGCAGCGTTCATGGGAGCGCTCGGGCTTGCCGACGGGGTCTCGTGAAGGTTGGGATCGCCGCCCCGGACTCAGCTCGTGCGCCGGTGTGTGTGTGAGGCGGGCCAGCGACTTGGTCGTCGCCCTCGTGCCCGGCACGCTCTCCGTTGCTACTGCCTTGCTACGAACTCTGGCGGACGGGCTAGACGGCAGGCGACGGGCAAGACTCGACACCTACCCTGAGCTGCCCTGATGGATGGAGGCGGACGGGCTGGACGGCCGGGATGCGACTACGGATCAGAAGGTTGGCGGTTCGGTGAGAGTCCATCCGAGGGCGCTGCAGTTCAGTTGAGAGGCCGGATGAGCAGGAGCGCTGTTCGGATCCACCCTCTCTTTGCTACTGCTTGCCGCTGCTTGGCCTCCGGTTGCTACTGAGAATCAGTAGCAGTGAGGGGAGGCGCCTCCAAACGGCCACCTTCGCAAGCGTAGGAGCGCCACGCGCGGGTGAGACAACCCTGTGAGCGTAAGCCGTTACAGCACTTCCCCTGGACCAGATTTTCTTAGTGATGTGCTATACGTAGTGTCGTAGAGTACGGGACGAAAGGGCTCAGAGTAGAGAACCACCGTCAGCATGATTCGATGGCGTCGAACGGCCCGAAGCCGAAGGCGGGCAGCTTCACCTCGACCCCCTCGACCCCCTCGAGCGGCAGGAGAGCGATACGCGGCCGCTCCAAGAGCGCCGCAGTGCGGCGCCTTCCATACGCGGAGCGAGTGCGGCTCGCCCGCCGTCAGGGTCACATGCGTCTCGCGTTTCTGCTGCTCGGCTGTCTCGGAGTCGTTCTCCTGATGGTGCTGGCAGCGACGCGAGCTCACGCCGGGCCGACCGCAAGGAGCCTTCGGCACGCTCGCGCAGTCAAGCGTTCCTCTGGACTTCCCTTCCCCTCCTCTTCCGGAGCAGGCCTGCGTCCCGGGCCTAACCTCACTCCGTGGTCCGACCCTTCTGTGCTGCCTGGCGACGTCCTCATTGCTGACGAGGGGAACAACCGTCTCCTGATCGTCAGCCCGACCGGCAAGATCCTCTGGCAATTCCCCGGCCCGAGGGGTCTGCCTCCGGGCTCGACCTTCCGCAGCCCTGACGACGCCCTGTTCACCGCCAATGGGCAGGACATCGTCGCGACGGAAGAGACCGATCAGGTCGTCTCGCTCATCAGCGTCGCCAAAGAGCGATTTCTCTGGCGCTATGGAACCCCCGGCATCCCTGGGGCCAGCGCCAACCACCTCGACAATCCTGACGACGCCATGATGCTGCCTGACTCCAACCTCCTTCTTGCCGACATCAAGAACTGCAGCATCCTGCTCGTCCACAGCGGCATGACGCGGCCCCTCGAGCGCATCGGAATACAAGACAGCTTCTGTCTTCACGATCCGCCCTACCGGTTCGGGAGCCCCAACGGCGCCTTCCCGCTCACGAACGGGAACTATCTGGTTACAGAGATAAACGGCGACTGGGTCGACGAGATCAACTTGCAGGGCCAGCTTCTCTGGTCGACCCATCCACCTGGTGTCGCCTATCCCTCCGACACCAACGAGATCTCCCCTGGGGTCTTCCTGACCGTCGACTACTCGACTCCCGGTCAGGTCGTCGAGTTCAACCGAACAGGAAAGCTCCTTTGGCGATACGGGCCGAGAAGCGGACCGGGCATGCTTCGCACGCCCTCTTTGTGCGAACCGATCCCGACCAACGGAGACATCCTCTGCAACGACGACGGCAACGACAGGGTCATCGTCATCTCGCCTCGTACCGATCGCATCGTCTGGCAGTACGGCCACACGGGCATCCCCGGCCAGAAGCCCGGCTACCTCTCGGGTCCCGATGGTGTCGATCTTGCACCTCCCTACTCGATGGTCGTCCGCCATGCCGCATCCATGGGGCTGCCCACGCTGCATTGCGCCAGTGGGCTACCACAGGGAGCGTGCACCATCTTTCGGAACGGCGGCTGAGCCGGAGCCGCCATGGTGAGGTCTGCTCCTCGGCAAACCGAGGCGCGTGTCACAAAGCCG
This sequence comes from Actinomycetes bacterium, assembly GCA_021791795.1. Lineage (GTDB taxonomy): Bacteria > Actinomycetota > Acidimicrobiia > Acidimicrobiales > Bog-793 > JAKATT01. The sequence continues at coordinate 3,256 of JAJYVX010000095.1, forward strand.
ACAAAGACTCGGACTGGGCCTCCGCAGATCGGTCTTTCTTGGTGAGATAGGTGATCACGTCGCGGGCACGCCAACCGCCCGGATGGCGCCTGAGCAGTTCGCTTGCCCCTGAGAGGTCCGCCCCGAGTGTCACGACCGGGACCTCAGCCCCGGCCCGGCGCCGCTGAGGAAAGCCGGCCGTCGCCATCAGCCCGTTGCAAAGACACATCCTGCCGACGGTCTGGGTTCTCTCGCCTCCCTTGCGCACGAACGCTCCGATCGGCTCGGCCGCACATCGATAGCCGATGCCACCCCCGACCGTCAGGTAAGGCACTCTGAGGTACCCCAGATCACAGAGCCGCTGCCTCGCCTGATAGACGGACCGGTCGGCGAGCGTACCGGTCATCTGGGCGATCTTGAATGGGTAGCCGGTCGGCGAGGCGCGCGGGTCCGTGTCCACCGCGAGGGTGCCATGGCGGATCGTCTCGAGCAGCCGGCATCGGATCGAGGGATCGAGACCCGACTCCTCGGCAAGGGCGAACAAGGTGCCGACTTGCACTCCGCTCGCCCCTTCGGAAAGCGCCTCCTCGAGGCGTCTTGGCGTCGAGCGTGCGCCGGCGACCCAGAAGGGTAGCTCGAGGGCACGCAGACGATCGATGTCGGCCTCGTCTCTCGGACCATATATCGGCGAACCCCGTTCGTCGAGCTGCAGCGGCCCCCGTGGAGGAGCGTTATGGCCTCCGGCGACAGACCCCTCGACGACGAAGCCATCGGGGCGGGTCGTCCCGTCGCGGGCGAGGTAGGCGGCAAGCGTATGGGACGAGACGATGGCTAGAAACGACGGTCTCCTGATCCTCGGCAGCTCCGAGCCGAAGAGCTTCTCGGGATCGAGCGCTACGCCATGGCGGGAGCCGGCCGACTGTTCCACATCGACGGGAAAGTTGACGCGGCGATGGTCTGCCAGTAGGTCGAGCAAGCCGGGGAGACGGCTTGGGATCCCGGCCCCGACGAGAACGACGTCGACTCCCGCCAGCATGGCGCCATAGGCCGCGGCGGGCGTTTCCATCTGAAGCTTCTCGAGGAGGTTGATGCCGACCAGTCCTCCCTCGGCTGCTTGTTTCGCGAGGAATACCTCGACGAAGGCGGCCAGCACAGAAAGACGCTGACGGTCGGCGCTCGGGCGGAGGGTGAGCGGTGGAAGGGCCCTGTACCGCTGGGACGTCGAGGGCTTCTTCGCAGTCATGTACTGACCGAGCAGCCGATCGGCGAGACCGGGGAAGGGGAAGCACCCGGCGGCTCGCCGCAGAAGGCAACCGGGATCTCCGTCGGCCAGCCGCCTTGTGAGCAGCGTGTCGAGAGCGACACCGGAGACCACCCCCAAGCCGCCGGCGAGGCCGACGGCGCCCGCCAGTTCAAAGCGGGAGATGCCTATTCCCATTCCGCCTTGGATGATGGAAGGGATGGCGTCGCGACCGGGTGCAGCGAGCCGGATAGGCATCTCCTATCGGCGCTCAGCCAGTTGCCGATCGCCTGCGCGGCGCATTATGGATGTGATCAACATAACGTCAAGTCGGTCACTATAGTAAGCATTGGGCAGCCCCCACCGTTACCAGCGGCGAGCCTGGCCCGGCCAAACGTGATGGTGCTCATCGCCGCCAGATCCCCGGACGAGTAGCCGTGGGCTTCTCGGAGCCGGACGGGCCGCGAGCCTGGGCCGATCACTTCTTTGGGCTTCCGGCTGTTCACAGACGGAGTTCACGAGGTATCGTCACGGCGGGGCTGGGTGGGCTATGAGCACTCCTACCGATCCCCCTGGGCCGCATGGACGGCGACGCGTGGTCGTCGTGGACAACGACCCGGTCATGCGCGCCGGCACGGCAGCGATTCTCGCCGATGTGGACAACCTCGAGTTGCTCGCTGCAATGGACCACGACTCGGCGCTCGAGTGGACCGAACAGTGGTTTGGTGTGGACGTCGCCGTAGTAGACGCCTCCGACCAGCGCCGGGCGCGCGATCAGTTCCCCGGAGTCGCGGTGGTGAGGTCGATACGCAAGCATGGCCGCGGTGTCACCGTCGTCGTGCTCACGGGTCAGTACCTTCACCCCGGCCTCCGGCACCGGATGTGGGACGCCGGAGCGGACTTCTTCTATCCGCGCGACGAGGGGATGACAGCCGATGAGCTCATCTCGGTCGTGCTGCGGCCGAGCGCACATCGGCGGCTCGCCTCCGTGGTCGGATCCTTGCCGAACGAGCTTGGAGTGACACGAGCCACGCGGGTCAACGAGCTGGTGGATCGTCTCGTGGGGGCTCGACTCGACACCGCCCTCGAGGCGACATCGCGAAAGAAGTCCGACCCGCACGGCGAGCGTTCGAGGTGGTGGAACCATGTGCGCCAACTGGTCGGCGGTCCGGACGGGCTCTCCCCGACGAAGGCGGGCGGCGAGAGGGCCATCCACCTCGACCTTCCGTCGATCGTGCAGGTACGGAAGTTCTGGGCCGCCATGGCAAGAGCCGAACCGTCCAACGAACCTCGGGCGACCGAGGACGGGCAATGACCACGTCGACGCCGGCTCGTACCGCCACCATGTCACCGAGCGACTCTGCGCGACTCCACGCCATCTATCGGGCTCTTGCCCGCGGCCTCGAACTGGATGCGATCCGCCACCAGCCACGGCGACACTTGCGGGCGGCGGTGGGCCTTGCCTGCCTGGTCGACTTTGCGGAGTGGACCTGGATTCGCCGTTCGCGGCTCTCTTTGGCGAGCCGCCTCCTCATCGACCTGGCTGACGCGGCGTTCTGGGCAGGGTTGGCCAAGGCCGACCTGACCACCGCGATGACCGGGGTGGCCGCAGTGGATTTCGAGGCCGGCGTGGTGATGGGGCCGCGAGGACTCGTTGTCCCGCTGCTCGCCACAACTGCTGCCGGCTTGGCGCGCTTGGCATCGGGCGAGCAACCAGATGCAGCGCAGGGAGTGCCACACGTCGGAGCCGTCATCGGGGGCGTGACCGTAAGGCGAGGCGAGCGCCTCCGACTGCAGCGCGCACGCGAGGTCCATAGAGCCGAGCTCTCAGCCAAACGAGTGCGTGCCTTCCTCGCCGGCCAGCACGACGTCGCTCTCGGCGCGAGCACGGTCATCGACCAGCTGAAGCCCGTGGCGATCCTGCTCCAAGCCGACGCGCCGGGATCGGTCTTGAACCAGATCCGAGCGGGATGGCGCGAGAGCCTGGCAATCCAGGCACAGCAGCACGCCGTCTTCCTGGACTCGGCAGTGCGGATGTGGGAGCAGCTTCACAACGACCACCCGGACCTCGGGGCTTACGTCGACGTCACGGTGGCGGAGGGAGACGGTGTCACGCTGCTCACCGGTACGCAGGCCCGTGCCCTGGCAGAGGTCCTCGATGCCCGCAACCTCAGGGGTCGAGTCGACATACGTGTGCCGCGGGGGACAGCCGACGACGGCAGCGGCGCCCACCGCGGTTTGCGCGGTCCTCCGGGAAGAGCCTTCAGACTCCTCATCAACGACGAGAGCGTCGAGGTACCTGCCGATCCGGCTGCACCGGTCGATCGCTTCAACCCGGCACCCCCGGCCTTCTTCTTCGGTGCCTGGGCCTGCCTGATGCCGACCCGGTCGTCGGACGGTGCCCTGCCGGTACCGCTGGCTCTCATCTGCTCGGCGGCCTACGTCGCGGTCGGCCTTCGGTTTCTCGGTCAGGCAGCCGAGACAGCAGCGAAACGCGCCCAGTGGGCCGGCATCTGCCTCGCGGCGCTTCAGGGCGCCGTGTGCGCGGCTGGCTGCACCGTCCGGCGGGATCGGCTCGGGCGCCATCTCTTCCAGGGAACTTATGGCATCGCCCCGGCTGGTCTCCTGCTCGCGGCGAACCGCTCACGTTTGCCATCCCGCGACCGGCACGTTGCGGCCGGGCTGCTCGCTGCGATCGCCGCCGCCGCCTATTTTGCGGCGGACCGTCCCCGCTCGGTCCTCGACCTTGCAGTCGCTCTCGGCCACCCTGTCGCCGCCATGCTCGGTATGGACGTGTTCGCTCGAGCTGCCGACCGCGAGACGGTGCGCCTCTCGGAGGAGCTCAGCCGCGAGGACGACGAGGCAGCAGCCGCCGCATTCGCCGAAGGGCGGCGTCACGTCCTCGGGCTCGCCCAGGCCGCCTTCGATGAGGCGGTTGCCGCGTTCGCCACGAGAGCCGACCTCGACGATGACGTGCGCAGTTCAGTGGCGGCTCGGCTCGCGGCGATCCGCGAGATGACCGCCACAGCTGGTGATCACATCTCGGCTGTCTGAGCCAGCCGGGTCGAGTCCGATTCGGTGGTACCCGCGCGATTTCCACGGTGGAAACGCGCGCGCCACCTCCACTATCCCTCCTGAGGAGGAGTAACTGGTGAGGGGGTCCCGGCATGAGCGGCGGACGTCACATTCGGCGGCAGGGGAACCTGCACACGCTGGCGAAGATCGCGAGGCTCGTGGCCACGGCATCTGTCGCCTCGCTCGTGGTAGCGCTCGTGCCTGCAGCGACGGCGAGCGCGTCCACCGTCGTGGGTGTGCAGCCGGTGCTCACGAGCCTCGCCGGTCAGGCGACAGGAGTCACCTACGAGCTGTCCTTCGCCACGTCCTCTTCCGGTGGGCTCGCAGCCGGCAGCGGGACGATGACGCTCTCGGCCGGAAGTGGGACCGTCTTCCCGACGGCGGGATGCGACTACACGATCGACGATCTCACCACCAACTCCGAGTCGACGCCGACCTCGTGCCCGACTCACGTGACGATCGCAGGAGCGGGCGACCAGGTGACCTTCACACTGCCCGCGGACCTCTCGATCCGTGCAGGCGACGCAGTCCGGGTGACTGTCACCGACGTGTCGAACCCGGCGGCCGGCTCCGAGACGATTGAGGTCGCCACCTCGGCCGACACGACCCCCGCATCGGCTCCCGCGCTCACCATCGCCGCGCCGCAATCCGTGGCGAACGCCACGGCTAGCCTCTCGAGCCTCGTAGGCGGCGCTACCGACGTCACCTACACCGTCGGATTCGACAGCTCGCCGAACGGCGGCCTCGTCGGCGGCAACGGCACGGTCACCTTGTCGGCCGCAGCGGGCACCGTCTTTCCTTCGAGCGGCTGCGAGTACGCCGTCGACGACGTCACCACGGCCAAGTCAGGCAAGTGCGTCACCGGCCTTGACCTCACTGCCGGCGGGAGCAGCGCCACGTTCACGTTGCCCGCTGCCGTGAGCACCGCCGGCGGGGACAATCTGAACATCGTCGTCTCCGGTGTCACGAACGCGGCCGCCGGAAGCGAGCAGCTCAGCGTCTCTGATTCCTCCGACTCGGTGTCGGCCAGGACCCCGAGCGTCGTGCTCAGCGGGAACCCGGGGGTCGCGAGCTCGGTGAAAGGCGTCTCGGCTGCTCTTTCCTCGACGGTGGACGGTGCAACGGGGATCACGTATACCGTCACCTTTACGGCGTCCCAAGGGGGGGCGCTCCCGAGCGGTGGCGCCGTCACGGTGGTGGCGCCGGTCGGCACCGTGTTCGACGCCGGCAACCAGTGCGACACGGTGGACGACCTGACGACCCGGCAGAGCTCGGGCGGCTGCAACCCTGCGAACTTTGCGGGCGACGGCTCCATCATGACCGTCTACTCCGGAGTGAGCATCAACGGCGGCGACACCGTGACCGTCACGGCGACGAACGTGTCGAACCCGGAGGTCACGAGCTCGGTCCTGTCGGTCTCGACCGCGGCCGACGCGGTCTTCGCTGAGTCACCTTCCGTGGCGCTGTCCAGCGCGCAGCCGGTCTCCGGTCTCAGCCTCTCGCCCTCGACGACAGCTGCCGCCGCGGGCGGCGTGACGTACACGCTCGCCTTCACCGCGTCGCCGAACGGGGCCCTCGGACCGAGCTTCGGCACCATCACTCTCGAGGGCCCGACCGGCTCGGGCTTCCCGATCTCAGGGCAAAACTGCGCCTACTCCCTCACAGACCTGACCTCCGGTTCCACGGGCTGCGCCAACGTCGACTCAACCGGAGGAGCTTCGAGCGCATCGCTCGTGACCGTGTCGCTCCCGAACAACATGGCAGTCGCAGCCGGCGACCAGGTGCAGCTCGTGATCTCGTCCGCCACCAACCCATCCGCCTCGACGCTCGCCCTGAACGTCTCCACCTCCTCCGACTCCGTTCCCGCCCGAGTCTCGACGAGCCTCGCCGTTGCGCAGAGCGTCGTCCTGGGCTCGCCTTCGTTCGTGCTCTCGAGCCATGCCGCCGGCGCGGGCGGTGTGACGACGACGCTCAGGTTCACCACCTCGTCGCTCGGCACGCTCGCCGCCAACATCGGGACGGTCACCCTGAGCGGGCCGTACTCGACGGACTTTCCCGGAAACCGGTGTGCTTACCAGTTCGACGACCTCACGACCCAGTCGAGCTCAGCTTGCGCGGCGGCGGTGACGACCGGCGCCGCGACAGCGACTGTGACCGAGCCACTCTCCATACGCGCCGGCGACGACGTGGCGCTGACGGTCACGAACATGACGAACCCCGGGGTCGGAAGCGACGCCGTCACACTTGCGACCTCCTCGGATCTCGTGCCGGTCACCACCCCGAGCCTCTCGCTCGTGGCGCCTCAGACGGTTTCTCTCAGCTCGACGTCGGTCACCCCGACCGTGAGCCACGCGGCGGGTGTGACCGATTCGCTCGGCTTCACGGCGTCTTCTGAGGGCGCCCTCGTCGGCGGTTCGGGCCAGATCGACGTGTCGGGCGCGCCAGGGACCGTGTTCCCCTCTAACAACTGTGCGTACCACATAGACGATGTGACCACGAGGACGGGGAGCGGCTGCGCGGGCTCGGTACAGGTCGCGGCGACCGTCGCACAGATCACGCTGCCGAGCGGCTTCCAGATCAACGCGGGCAACGCCGTGACCCTGACCATCACCGGTGGCAGCAATCCAGCCGGTAGCTCGCAGACGCTCACAATATGGACCTCCTCGGACCTCTCGCCGGTCGCAGGCACACCGGTAGCCCTGTCGGCCGGTACCTCGGTCACGAGCCCGGCCCTCCAGATCTCGAGCCAGGTTGCTGGCGCGGCCGGAGTGAACGACACGGTCACCTTCGACGTGACGAGCAGCCTCGGCAGCTCTTCGGCATCGGGCGACGGCACCATCGAGCTCAACGCGTCACCCGGGACCTCATTTCCCGGCAACGGCTGCCAGTACTCGGTGACCGACGTCAACACGTCGACGACGGCGAACTGCCTCGGCGTCAGCTTGTCGTCGTCCTCCACCGTCGACATCTCGGTCCCTCAATTCGTCATCCACAAGGGCAACCAGGTGTCGGTCCAGATCACCGGCGTGGGCAATCCCGGCGGCGCCGGGGAGCAGCTCTCGGTCGCGACGACGTCAGATTTCGTGGCAGCGCCCGCGCCTACCGTAAGCCTCGCGCCGGCAGTCGCGCCGGCCGCCGCCTCGGCCTCGCTCAGCTCGGATGCCGCCTCTGGCTCCGGCGTCACCGACACCTTCGACTTCACCGCCTCGGCCCAAGGCCTCGTCCAGACCGATGTCCCAAGCGGGGTCATGATCACCGCGGTCCCTGGGTCGTCGTTCTCCGGCAACGGTTGCGACTACACCTGGACAGACGTCACGACGACTGAGACGGCGGGATGTCTCCAGATATACGCGAATGACAACGTCCTCCTCGTCACGACCCCGTTCGCGGTCAACCCGGGCAACACGATCCAGCTCACGGCGAACAACGCGACGAACCCGGCGACCAGCTCGGAGCAGTTCCAGGTGTCGACGGCGACCGACTCGGTCCCCGCCGTCACGAAGAGCATCGCCCTCACGGGCGGGAGCGCCGCCAGCGCCGACGCGAACCTCACCCTCACCCCGGGCACGACGGCGAAGGGTGCGCTCGCCACGCCGGCCACGATCTCGTGGACGGAGACGAATGCCATGTCCGGCTCGCCGGTGACGATCGAGCTCGCTCCGGGCATGGCGCTCGCTGACGGCAACACGTGCGACTACACGATCTCAGACCTGACGAGCGGTGCGAGCGGCCCGCTCTGCCAGAAGAGTCCCAACGCCGCCGTCGTCGGCACGAGAGGCAATGCGATCACGTTCTCGCTCACCGGGTTCGCCACGGCTGCAGGCGACAAGCTGGCGCTCTCGGTCCCCTACATCGCCAACGCGCAGGGCAGTGACGGGGTGAGCATCGCTACGGGCGCCGACCCGGAGCTCGTCACGTCCTCGTCCGTGCCGCTCACGACCCCGCAGTCGCCTTCGGGCGTCGGCCTTGCCATCTCCGGAGCGGTCGAGGGCCGGGCGAACTCGAGCTGGACCGTCACCTTCGCCGCCTCCTCGACGGGGGGCCTCGCCCCGGGCGCGGGCATCACCATCGCCACCCCACCTGGCACGGGCTCGCCCGGGAGCGGTTGCCAGGTGACGGTCACGGACCTGTCGACCGGCAACAGCCAGAACTGCATACCCCTCTCGGGCTCGGCGGCGGGCGATGAGCTCACGGTCTCGGCGCCCGGTCTTGCCATCAGAGCGGGCGACCAGGTGCAGGTGACGCTCGCCGGGATGACCAACCCGGCCACCACCTCGGCCTCGGTCGCGGTCTCGACCGCGACGGACCTCGTGCCGGCAACGT
>JAJYVX010000096.1 GCA_021791795.1 Actinomycetes bacterium
CAAGCTCCACCAGTGCGGCCTGCCGAAGCAGATGGCGCTCGAGCTGTTCAAGCCCTTCGTCATGAAGAGGCTCGTCGACGTCGAGATCGCACCGAACATCAAGTCGGCCAAGCGCATGGTCGAGCGCCGGCGCCCCCAGGTGTGGGACGTCCTCGACGAGGTGATCAAGGAGCACCCGGTGCTGCTCAACCGTGCGCCGACGCTCCACCGCCTCGGCATCCAGGCGTTCGAGCCCGTCCTCGTCGAGGGCAAGGCGATCCAGATCCACCCGCTCGTGTGCGCGGCCTTCAACGCCGACTTCGACGGCGACCAGATGGCCGTCCACCTGCCGCTGTCGGCCGAAGCGCAGGCCGAGGCCCGCGTGCTCATGCTCTCGGCGAACAACATCCTCTCGCCCGCGACGGGTCGGCCGGTCACCGTGCCGTCCCAGGACATGGTCTTCGGCGCCTACTACCTAACCCTCGTGGAAGACGGTGTGAAGGGCGAAGGCAGGGTGTTCCGGACGCTGCACGAGGTCGAGCAGGCCTACGAGGCCGGCGAGGTGCACCTGCACGCCAGGGTGAGGCTGCGCCGCGGCCCGGAGGGCTACTGCTTCCCGCTCGTCGGCGTGCGCAACGCGGAGCCTTCGGGTGCGGAGCAGGACGAGCCCGCCGAGATCGAGACGACGCCGGGACGCATCTTCTTCAACGGCGCCCTTCCGGAGAACTTCGGCTTCGTCAACAGCGTCGTAGGCAAGCGGGCGCTCAGCATCGCCACGATCGTCGAGCAGATCGCCGCCAACTACCCGAAACTGCAGGTGGCTGCGAGCCTCGACAAGATCAAGGACCTCGGGTTCCGGTTCGCCACGAAGTCAGGACTCACCATCTCGATAGACGACGTGAAGACGCCGCCCGAGAAGCGTGACATCCTCGACCGCTACGAGAAGGAGGCCGAGAAGGCCGAGACGCAGTTCAAGCGGGGCATCATCACCGACGACGAGCGGCGCCAGAAGGAGATCGAGATCTGGACGTCGGCCAACTCGGACGTCGGCCGCGCGATGGAGAACACGCTCGCCAAGGCCGACTTCAACCCGCTCAACATGATGGTCGACTCCGGTGCCCGCGGCAATCCGCAGCAGGTGCGCCAGATCGCCGGCATGAAGGGTCTCGTGTCCAACCCGCGAGGCGAGATGATCCCTAGGCCCATCAAGTCCTCCTTCCGTGAGGGCCTCTCCGTCCTCGAGTACTTCATCTCGACCCACGGTGCCCGCAAGGGGCTCGCCGACACAGCGCTGCGCACGGCCGACTCCGGGTACCTCACGAGGCGTCTCGTAGACGTGGCGCAGGAGCTCATCATCCGCATAGAGGACTGCGGCACGACGCGAGGCATCTGGATCGAGGACATCGTCGAGGACGCGGCAGGAAAGCGCTCGTACCTCGAGACCCGCGCTTTCGGGCGCGTGCTCGCCGAGGAGGTGAAGCTGTCCGACGGGCGACAGCTCGACGTCGGCCTCATGCTCGGGGACGTCGAGGTCGCCCAGCTCGCAGCAGACCCGTCGGTCGGCCGGATCCGGGTGAGGTCGGTCCTCACCTGTGAGGCGGAGCACGGCGTCTGCGCCAAGTGCTACGGCCAGTCCCTCGCGACAGGCAGGGAGATCGAGCTCGGCGAGGCCGTCGGGGTCATCGCCGCCCAGTCGATCGGCGAGCCGGGGACGCAGCTCACCATGCGGACCTTCCACACCGGAGGCGTGGTCGGGGAGGACATCACCCACGGCCTTCCCCGCGTCGTCGAGCTCTTCGAGGCCCGCACGCCGAAGGGCGCCGCCGTGCTCGTGCGGGAGCCCGGCGTGATCCGGGTGGACGAGGACGAGGCTGGCCGCAGGGTGACGGTCGTCGCCGACGACGGAACGGAGCAGACTGTCACCCTCTCTGCCCGCGCCCATCTCGAGGTCACCGACGGCCAGGAGGTGCATCCCGGCGACGCGCTCGTCGAAGGCCCGAAGGACCCGAAGGAGCTGCTCGAGATCAAGGGCATCCGGGAGACCCAGCAGTATCTCGTCGAAGAGGTACAGAAGGTCTACCGGGACCAGGGCGTCTCGATCCACGACAAGCACATCGAGCTCATCGTGCGCCAGATGCTCCGGCGTGTCCTCGTGGCCGAGCCGGGCGACGCACAGTTCCTGCCCGGCGAGCGCGTCGACTCTCGGCGCTACGCCGCGGTCAACCGTGAGCTCGTGCAAGCGGGCCAGCGGCCGGCTGAAGGCCGTCCGGAGCTGATGGGGATCACGAAGGCGTCGCTCGCCACCGACTCGTGGCTCTCGGCCGCCTCCTTCCAGGAGACGACGCGGGTCCTCACCGAGGCGGCGATAGACGGGCGCTCCGACCAGCTCTTCGGGCTGAAGGAGAACATCATCATCGGCAAGTTGATCCCGGCCGGGACCGGCATGCTGCGCTACCGCTCCGTCGACGTCGAGACGCCCGAAGCCGAGCACCTGTCGTTCTGGTCCTCCGACCTCGACGGAGGCATGGACGACGGGTCGCAGGCGGATCTGGCGGCGTGGCTGCGGGATGTCGGGCGGTCCTCGCTCGGGGAGGGGGGGTTCGCGCCTTACGAGGGGGAGGAGGGCGCGGGCTATGCCAGCTTCGGACCGGGGGACGATCTCGGTGCCGTCGGTGACCCGTACGCCACCGACGGCCTCGAGGAGTTCCCCGCCGCCCAACCGGAAGAGGGTTCCGCCTAGGTCGCGAGCGCCCAGGATCTCCTGGCGACACGATGGAGTTGCGGCCGGACCGGCCCCGCGGGGCCGGTCCGTCGCGTCGGATGCTCGCTCGGCGCCCCAGGCGGTTTAAGAGGGCTCTGCGGGATCGGACCCACGAGGCGGCGAGGTTCGCCTGCACCGGTCGCGCCACCTGCATCCTCGTACCCGGGTCAGGCGGCGCCGGCACGTACACGGTGGCGAAGGTGCCCGGTTGCGCGGTCGCCCGCCCCGGGCAAAGGGGTCGGCCTGGACGCCGGCCGCCGTCTCGAGGCGGCGGGGCTGACCCGAGACCCGTCGACCTACGACTCCACGTGTGAGAGGATTGGCGGCGACCGGTCGGGTGGACGTACCCGGCTACGACATGGCCGGGGGAGCCACTTGCAGGAAGCAGCGATCAGCAGGCGCACCGTTCTCGGCGGGGCCGCCGTCGCCTGCGGGGCGGTAGCCGCAGCGGCGCTCGGGTTCGAAGTTCCGGCACTGGCAGTGGGTGCAGCAAAGCACTCTCCGGAACGGATGCCTCGCCAGAGGGAATTCGAGAGGCACCTCGGAAGGAAGTTCGCCGTCCACACCGCCTCCGGCGCGCGGCACGTGACTCTCACGTCCGTCGAGTCTCTCCACATGAAGCACCTGCCGAAGGGCCCTCGTCGGCTGCACCCGAGCGGAGAGCAGTTCGCCCTCACGTTCAAGGGACCGGCGTCTCGCGCCTTTGCCCAGGGGACCTACTCCATGAGGACGGAGGGGTTGCGACCCGTGTCGCTCCTCATCGTGCCCATCGGGCAACACCTCGGCGAGCGAACCTATGAGTGCGTGATCGTGAACGTATGAGCGAGCAGGAGTCCACGCTCACCGTAGGCAGCTTCGGCGAAGCACCTTCGCCGGTCGTCCTGCGGCCCATAGCCGACAGGGACGAGGGTTTCCTGCGTGATCTCTACGCCTCGACCCGCCGCGCCGAGCTGAGCGTGGTTCCGTGGTCTCCCGAGGCGAAACGAGCCTTCTGCGACTCCCAGTACACCGCCCAGGATCTCTACTACCGCGCCACGTACCCGCACGCCCGCTTCGACGTCGTCGAGCTCGGTGGCGCCCGGGTCGGTCGCCTGCTCGTCGACCTCGGGGCAGAGGAGGCACATGTTCTCGACATCACCATCGCCGAGGCGATGAGATCGCGGGGATTGGGCACCATGTTGATGCTCTGGGTCCTCGATGTGGCCAGGCGGCGGAGGGTGGGTGTGCGGCTGAACGTCGACCTCTCCAGCCCGGCGCAGCGTCTCTACGAGCGGCTGGGCTTCAGGGCGGTGGCAGCGGACGCGATCCGCGTCGACATGCGCTGGGAGCCGTGGGCGGTCGACGAGCCGTGTCGGCCGAGCACGTGCGCGGCTGGCCGATGAGCGGGTCAGGCTACGGGGTCAGGTCCTTCGAGGGCTTGGAGGGCTCGATCTTCCGCGTGCGCGGGGTCGGATCGCCAGCAGACGCGTTCGTGCTCGACCGCGTGCAGCCGATGCCGGCGCCTCCGGGATCCGAGCAGTTCTCGCTGTACTTCCGTCGCACCGGCGAGGTCCTGGCCCAGGGAGTTTGTCTGCTCGAGCACGACGACCTCGGGGAGCTCGATCTCTTCCTCGTGCCGGTCGCGCGGGAGGTGGACACGGTCGAGTACGAGGCTTGCTTCAGCCTGCTCGAGCCACGATCCGCGGAGAGGGGATAGGGGGAGAGGTTGACAACCGCGTACCTAGGCGAGATCCGTATGTTCGGCGGGGACTTCGCACCGGTCGACTGGGCGCTCTGCGACGGGAGCCTGCTCGCGGTATCGCAGTACCAGTCGCTCTACGAGCTCATCGGCACCACGTACGGTGGCGACGGCGTGACATCCTTCGCTCTGCCCGACCTGCGCGGCAGGGTGCCGGTGCACCCGGGAACGGGTTTCGCCCAAGGCCAATCTGGGGGGAGCGAGACCGTTACCCTCACCTCGACCGAGCTCCCCGTCCACACCCACTCCTTGCCGGCGACGACCGCTGCCGGGACGACTCCGTCGCCTGCTGACACGATCCCGGCCGCTTGGGGTGCGAACCAGTACAGCGACGGCGGAGTGGCCGGTGCGATGGCGACGAGCGCCGGACCCACGGGCGGGTCGCAGGCTCACGACAACATGTGTCCGTTCACCGTCGTGAACTTCATCATCTGCCTCTCAGGCGTGTTCCCGAGCCTGGCCTGAGCGAGAGGGGCTGAGCCGTGACGACGCCATACTTGGGTGAGATCAAGATGATCTCCTGGAATTTCGCCCCCTCCGGCTGGGCGTTCTGCGATGGTCAGCTCATGTCGATCAGCCAGAACCAGGCGCTGTTCTCCCTCCTCGGCACCAACTTCGGCGGCAACGGCGTCTCCTCGTTCGCCTTGCCCGACCTGCGCGGGCGGACCCCATTCCACGTCGGGAACGGGCTAGTTCTCGGGCAGGCCGGAGGCGAGGCCGCTCACACCCTCACCGTCAACGAGATCCCGGGTCACGCCCACGTGCTCAGCGCCAGCAGCAACGGCGCCGATGCCGGAAACCCGGTAGGGAACTTCCTCGCCTCGAGCGGCAACCTCAACTTCGCGCGAAGCGGGCCGAACACCGCCCTCGACCCGAGCTCGATCGCCGGCGCGGGCGCCGGACAGCCCCACGACAACCTGTCGCCGTACCTCGTCCTCAACTTCGTGATCGCCCTGCAGGGCACCTTCCCGACCCAGACCTGACGAGAGAGCCCGCATGACGAACCCCTTCCTCGCCGAGATACGCATATTCGCCGGGAACTTCGCCCCGTCCGGCTGGGCGTTCTGCGATGGTCAGCTCATGCCGATCAGCCAGAACACGGCGCTGTTCTCCCTCCTCGGCACCTACTTCGGCGGCAACGGCAGCAGCACCTTCGGCCTTCCTCAGTTGCAGGGGTCTGCGCCGCTCGGAGCAGGGCAGGGCTCGGGTCTGACCCTGCGGGCCCTCGGCGCGACCGGCGGAGAGCAGAGCGTCACGCTCACGCCCGCGGAGATGGCCGCGCACTCCCATGCCGTCGAGGCTCTGGGGAGCGCGGGTGATCAGGCGAGCCCTGCCGACAACGCCTTGGCCGAGTCGAGCAAGCAGAGGTTCGCCACCGACCTGTACGCGACACAGGCGGGGACAGCGGAGGCAGGGCCGACGACCGGCGCGACGGGCGGCGGCGCGGCGCACAACAACATGCCCCCCTACCTCGCAGTCACTTTCATAATCGCCTTGCAGGGCGTCTACCCGGCGAGATCGTAGGGGCCGAGACGACGATGGCCACGACAAGGCGAGCGGCTGTCCGGCGAGCCGGTCGTCTCATTGCAGCAGGAACTTTCGGGGCGGGAGCCTTGCTCTCGGTTCTCGTCGGCGCGCTCGCCACCCCGGCGAGCGCGACCACCGTCTACACGGTCGACACGACAGAGGATTCCGGCCTCGCCGCCCCGGCGGGAACGGCCTGTGTCGACGCAGCGAGCGGCAACTGCAGCCTGAGGGCGGCCGTGGAGGCGGTGGACAACAGCGGCGGCGGCACGATCGACTTCGCGACCCCCGGTCTCACCTACACGCTCGCGCCGTCACTCGGCACGCTCGACTTCGGCAGCCTCGTCACCCCCGGCGGCACGTATGTGATCAACGGCGACGGCTCGGTGATCGAGGCAAGCCAGCCGGGCTCCTGCACGAGCGCCAGCCCGAGCACGTGTTTCGGGGTGATCAGCCTCGACGAGGGCACCCTCGGGAGCCAGACGTTCAGCCTGGGCGGACTCACCATCTCAGGCGGCGAGGTGGCGACCGTCGGAGGCGCCGGCGTTCTCGCCGGGGGCACGGGCGACTCCTACACGTTCACGAACGACACCATCGAGAACGACACGATCGACGCGGTCTCGAACACGGGCGAAGTCCCCGGCGCCGGCGTCTCGATCGGCGCAGCGTCGAGCGTGACAGTCACGGACTGCACCTTCTCGAACGACACCGGCGGCGGATCGGTGCCCACGGTGTACGGGGGCGGCCTCTACATCGCGACCCTCGACGGGAACGCCGTGACCGCGACCGTGAGCGGGTCCACGTTCGCGAGCGACACGGTCTCCAACGCGCTCGGCGGCGGGGGCGGGATCTACCTGGACACTTCCGCCTCGACCGGCAGCACCATCACGGTGAGCGGGTCGACTTTCTCCTCGGACGAGGCGACGAGCGGATCGAGCAGCATCGCAGGCGGCGGAGCGATCCTCGATCTCGGGGGCACGAACGACACGCTCGACGCCTACAGCAACAGCTTCGTCTCCGACTCCGTCACCGCCAGCGGCGAGGGCGGGGCCATCAACGTGCTCGGGGGCTCCGCCAACGTCAACGGCAACCGTTTCGTGGCGAACACCGCGGCTGTTACCGACGGCCAGGCTCTGGCCGTCGAGGACGGCAGCCCGCCGGTGCCGGTCGTGAACGCCGACTACAACTGGTGGGCCGCGAACGCCCAGCCGACCGCAGTCGAGGCCGAAGGGGTGACGGTCAACCATTGGATCGAGCTCCGCGTGTCTGCAGCCACCAGCCCGGCAACCGCCGGAGAGCCCGATGTCATCACGGCTGACCTGAGCCACGACGAGGCCGGCAACGCGTATGCCGCCCACCCGGTGCCGAGCGGCGAGAACGTGACATTCGGTGGAAGCGCCGGTTCGTACGCGCTCGGCGCGAGCAGGACGCTCACGAACGACAGTGCGACCGACACCCTCACGGCTTCGTCGACAGGGGGCGACTACAACCCGGCCGGAGTCTCGGTCTCGATGGACGGGGTGACCGTCGAGGTCCCGCTCGTCGTCGATGAGCAGCCGGGCATCACGAGCCTGAGCTCCACCACCTGGACGACCGGCGAGCCCGACAGCTTCCAGGTGACGGCGACCGGGTACCCGGCGCCGACCTTCTCCGTCTCGGGACAGCCCTCCTTCCTGTCGCTCGACAGCACGACCGGTGTGCTGTCGGGTACGCCGACGGCGTCGGACGCAGGCGTTTACCACTTCTCGGTCGGCGCGAGCAACGGAGTGGCACCGGCGGCGACGCAGCCGTTCACACTCACCGTTGAGAGAGCACCGCTGCCCACCGTCACTTCGCTGACACCGTCGAGCGGTCCCGTCGGCGGCGGCACTCGGATCACGATCACGGGATCCGGGTTCACGCCGGGCTCGCAGGTGGTCATCGGCCAGGGAGGCGGCAGCGGGACGGCCGTTGGCGCGACGAACGTGGATCTCGTGTCGTCGAGCGAGATCAAGGCGACGACGCCCCCGTCGGCCCGCGCCGGCACCTTCTACCTCTACGTCGAGGCGGCCAGTGGCACGAGCCTGCCGACCGGCAATTCGGAGTTCACCTTCGGGGCTCCGACCGTCTCACGCATCGAGCCAGCCTCCGGGCCGGTCGCCGGAGGCACTCCGGTGACCATCACCGGGACCGACTTCGTGCCCGGGGCGACCGTCGCGATCGGCCAGGGAGGCGGGGCGCCGATCGCGGCCACGAACGTCGACGTCGTGAGCGGGACCGAGATCACGGCCGACACGGGAGCGGCGAGGAGGGCCGGGACGTTCTACCTCTACGTGACCGAGAACGGCGTCTCGAACGGGGTGTCGAGCGCCGACCGCTTCACCTACGAGGCACCGACGGTGGCGGGAATCACCCCGTACATCGGGCCAGGGACCGGCGGCACCTTCGTCACCCTCCAGGGAACCGGTTTCGTGACGGGCATGACCGTGCTGGTCGCACAGGGCAGTGGCCCGTACCGCGGTGCCGTCCCTGCCACGAGGGTCGATGTCTCCTCGTCGAGCGGTCTCACCGCTTACACCGGCGCGGCGACGAGGACGGGCACCTTCGACGTCTACGTCGAGGTCGACGGCGTGGCGAGCCCGGCGGACAAGGCGGTGACCTTCACGTACACCACGCCGATCGCCCTGCCCTCCGGTCCTCGGTTCTCGGGCTGCTTCCTCGCGCTCCACGCCACCTCGGGAGCGGGAAGCCGGGGTGTCGGAAGTGCCCTCACGCCTGCTCTTCGGACGGTCTGCGGCTCCCTGGGATCGGTCTCGCCGGCCCGGGCAGAGCGCATATGGGCCGCTGATATAGTGATCTAGCCATCTTGGCGAGCCGTAAAGGCGCGCCACTGGCAAGTGAAGAGCGCATCTCGGAGAGGTTTCGCGTGCCCACAATCGCCCAGCTCGTCCGCAAGGGACGGGAGAGCAAGCGGTCGAAGACGAAGACGCCCGCCCTGCGCGGGGCGCCGCAGCGCCGCGGCGTGTGCACGCGCGTCTACACGACGACGCCGAAGAAGCCGAATTCGGCGCTCCGCAAGGTCGCACGTGTGCGGCTCACGAGCGGCGTCGAAGTCACGGCCTACATCCCCGGCGTCGGCCACAACCTGCAGGAGCACTCGATCGTCCTCGTGCGGGGTGGTCGTGTGAAGGACCTCCCTGGCGTGCGCTACAAGATCGTGCGGGGCACGCTCGACACGTCGGGCGTGAGAGACCGAGCCCAGGCGCGCAGCCGCTACGGCGCGAAGAAGGAGTCCTGAGTTGCCTCGCAACGGCGCCCCTGCTCGCCGGGAGCTCAATCCCGACCCTGTCTACCGCAACCAGCTGGTCACCCAGCTCGTCAACAAGATCCTCTCCCGGGGCAAGCGCTCGCTCGCCGAGCGGATCGTGTACGACGCGCTGGAAGTCGTCCGCGAGCGGACAGGTGGCGACCCGCTCCAGACGCTGAAGCGCGCCCTCGACAACACCCGTCCCGAGCTCGAGGTGAAGAGCCGCCGTGTCGGCGGCGCCACCTACCAGGTCCCAGTCGAGGTGAGGCCCCGGAGGGCGACGACGCTCTCGATCCGCTGGCTCGTCCAGTATGCCCGCCAGCGCCGGGAGCGCACGATGGTCCTCAAGCTGGCCAACGAGATCCTCGACGCCTCGAACGGCCTCGGGGCCGCCGTGAAGCGCCGGGAGGACATGCACAAGATGGCCGAGTCGAACAGGGCCTTCGCTCACTACCGCTGGTAGGCAGCTTCGCCCGGCTGGGAACATCCGGCCGGGCCGAGCCGTTGTACCTGCCGGCGGTTGTGGCGTGCGGCGCGCGCCAGGTTCTCGGGGCGTCCCCCTCGGCGATCGACGAGTCCTGTTCCCGTCGAGCCCTCACGAGCGTCCCATACACGAATCCTTCAGCCGAGAGAACATCCGAACAGAAGAAACGACGACGAGATGCCCACCTCAATCCGCGAGTTCCCTCTCGCCCGGACCCGCAACATCGGGATCATGGCCCACATCGACGCGGGCAAGACCACGACCACGGAGCGGATCCTCTACTACACCGGCCGGAACTACAAGATGGGTGAGGTGCACGAGGGCGCGGCGACCATGGACTGGATGGTCCAGGAGCAGGAGCGGGGCATCACCATCACCTCGGCTGCGACGACCTGCCGCTGGCGTGACAATTGGATCAACATCATCGACACCCCCGGCCATGTCGACTTCACCGTCGAGGTGGAGCGCTCCCTCAGGGTGCTCGACGGAGCGGTCGCCGTCTTCGACGCCGTGGCCGGCGTGGAGCCCCAGACCGAGACCGTGTGGCGCCAGGCGAACAAGTACCGCGTGCCGCGGATCTGCTTCGTAAACAAGATGGACCGGGTCGGCGCCGACTTCGACCGCGCCGTGCAGATGATCCGTGACCGGCTCGAAGCTCTCCCCGCCGTCGTGCAACTCCCCATCGGCTCCGAGGCCATGTTCCACGGCGTGCTCGACCTCATAGGCATGAAGGCCCTCCTGTGGGAAGAGGGGATGGGCGAGAAGTGGTCGGTCGAGGAGATCCCGTCCGAGCTCGCCGAGGCCGCCGAGAACGCCAGGCACCAGCTGCTCGACGTGCTCTCGAACTTCGACGACACGATCATGGAGAAGTACGTCGCCGACGAGGAGATCACGGCCGACGACCTGCGGAGGGCTCTCCGCCGGGCGACCATAGCGAACGAGGTGGTACCCGTCCTCTGCGGCTCGGCGTTCAAGAACAAGGGCGTGCAGCCGATGCTCGACGCGGTCGTGGAGTTCCTCCCGAGTCCGGTCGACGTCGAGGCCACGGTCGGCACGGATCCGAAGTCGGGCGAGCCGCTCGTGCGCGAGGCGCGTGACGACGAGCCCTTCGCGGCGCTCGCCTTCAAGATCATGAGCGACCCGTTCGTGGGCAAGCTGACCTACCTCCGGGTGTACTCGGGCACCCTCGACAAAGGGACGACCATCCTCAACACGACGAAGGACCGCAAGGAGCGGATCGGTCGCATCCTCCAGATGCACGCCAACCACCGCGAGGACAAGGATGCGATCTTCACCGGCGACATCGTCGCTGTGGTCGGCCTCAAGTCCACGGCGACCGGCGACACGCTCTGCGACGCGGCTCATCCGGTGGTCCTCGAGCGCCTCGAGTTCCCCGAACCGGTGATCCACGTGGCCGTGGAGCCGAAGACCAAGGCTGACCAGGACAAGCTGGGCAAGGCGCTCTACGCCCTCTCGGAGGAGGACCCGACGTTCCGGGTCCGCACCGACGAGGACACGGGTCAGACCGTCATCTCCGGCATGGGCGAGCTCCATCTCGAGGTGCTCGTCGACCGCATGCTGCGGGAGTTCAAGGTGGATGCCCACGTGGGAAAGCCGCAGGTGGCGTACCGCGAGACCATCCGCGACGCCGTGAACAAGATCGAGGAGCGCTACGTCCGCCAGACGGGCGGCC
>JAJYVX010000097.1 GCA_021791795.1 Actinomycetes bacterium
TGGGATCGGGCACGTCGACGTCGAGTCGGTCGCCGTCCGGACGAACAACCCTGTCTGCGGGGCCTTCCGCGGCTTCGGCGCGAACCAGGCGCAGTTCGCCATGGAAGGCGTCATGGACAGGCTGGCGGAGAAGGTCGGCATCTCCGGCTTCGAGATCCGCAAGCGCAACATCGTGCATCCGGGCAACGTCTGGGGACCGGGCCAGGTGATGGACGACGGGTGCGGTGGCATCGCCGCCTGCCTCGACGGCGTGAAGCCGCTCTACGACGCGGCGGTTGCGGAGGGCAAGGCCGTCGGGCTCGGGCTCGGCATCAAGAACGCCGGCCTCGGCAACGGGCTCGTCGAGGCGATCGAAGCCGTCGTCCGTTTCACCGAGGACGGCGAGGTGGAGGTGCGCCACTGCTGGACGGAGATGGGCCAGGGGATCCACACCGTCGCCCAGCAGGTGGCGGCCGAGGAGCTCGGCGTCGATCCCGACAGGATCCGCGTGCTCGTCGACACGAGCCGGGAGCTCGGTGCCGGGCAGACGACAGGGTCACGCGGGACGATGATGGGAGCCGGCGCCATACAGGCGGCCTGCGCCGCGGCGAAGGCCGACGGCTGCCGCCCCGGCTTCGACTACAGGGGTCGGCACGTCGTCGACTGGACGAACTCCATCGAGGAGGGGGTAGAGCACCCCACGATCCACTCGGCGTTCTCCTACGCCGCCCAGCTGGTCGTGATGGACCGGGAGAGCGGGCAGATCGAGAAGGTTGTCGCCGTTCACGATGTCGGCAGGGCGGTGAACCCGCTCCTCTGCGAGGGCCAGATCGAGGGTGCAGTCCACATGGGCCTCGGTTACGCCCTCGCGGAGGACTTCCCGGCCGACGCTAGCGGGCGGCCGACGAACATGACTCTGCGCAGCCTCGGCATACTGCGGCCGAAGGACGTGCCTCAGATCGAGGCGGTCATCGTGGAGGTGCCACAGCCGCGCTCGCCCTACGGCATAAAGGGCATGGGCGAGATAGGGCTCGTGCCGACAGCCGGGGCCGTAGCCGCCGCCTTGCACGACCTCGACGGCGAGTGGCGCGCCCGCTTGCCGATGCGCAGGGGGCCGGCAGGGGCTGGCGCCCTTGCGGCAGCGGACGAGTGAGCGTCCGATGAGCACGAACGGCGCCGGCGCCGGCTTCGAGACGCCCGGGCTCGTCTGCGCCCACCACCACCTCTACTCGACGCTCGCGCGGGGCATGCCCGCCCCGCCGCGGGTGCCGAAGGACTTCGGCGAGATCCTCGAGCTCGTCTGGTGGCGCCTCGACCTCGCTCTCGACGAGGAGATGATCCGCTGGTCGGCGATGCTCGGCGCCCTCGAGGCGCTCGAGCGCGGCACGACTGCGATCGTCGACCACCACGCTTCGCCGAACGCCATCGAGGGCTCGCTCGACGTGATCGCCGACGCGTGCGAGGCGGTCGGAGTGCGATCCTCGTGCTGCTACGAGGTGACCGACCGCAACGGGGCGGACGGGATGCGGCGCGGTCTCGAGGAGAACGAGCGGTTCCTACGCGGCGGTGGGCAGGGTTTCGTCGGCGCACATGCTTGCTTCACGCTGTCGGACGAGTCGCTCGCGGCTGTCTCGGGCCTGGCGGAGGACCTCGGTGCGGGGGTGCACATCCACGTGGCCGAAGGCGAGATCGACAGGGCGGCCGGCTCCCGGCTCGAGGGGGTTGCCCGGAGCGACTGGTTGTTAGCGCACTGCGTGCACCTCGACCGCCCGCTCGAGGGTCGGATCGCTCACAACGCCCGCTCCAACATGAACAACGCCGTCGGATATGCGCGTCCCACGCGATGGGCGGGGTCCAACACCGTCGCGCTCGGCACCGACGGCATCGGTGGCGACATGCTCGAGGAGTTCCGCATCGCCTACGTGCGGCATCGCGAGAGCGATGTCACCGCCTCGCCGGAATCGGCGTGGTCGTTTCTCGAGGGCGGGTACGAGCTGTTCCCCGAGGCGCACGAGGACCGCGTGGTCTGGAGCTACGAGCCGATGGAGCCGTGGCACCTCGCCTTCACGCCGGGCGTGCGGCCTCTCGAGGTGACCGTCGGCGGCGAAGTCGTCCTCTCCGACGGTGTCCCGACGAAGGTCGACCCCGTGGAGGTCCGTGCACGCGCCGCCGAGCAGGCGGCGCGGCTACACAGCCGCCTCTGAGCTCTCCCCCGGGCCCGCCTCCCGCCCCTCCCCCGGGCCCGCCTCCGGGCCGCGCTCCTCGCCTGCGCCACCTGCGCCACCTGCGCCACCTGCGCCACCTGCTCCGCCGGCTGCCTCGCCCTTCTCTCCTGCGGCCGGCTTCCCCTCCTGCTCGCGCGCCCCGGCGACGATCATGAGGACGCCGGTTACGAGGAGGACGAAGCCGATGGCGGCGAACGTGATCCCGATCGGTTCGACTGCCCCGGTGTTGGTGCCGATGTCGACGTCGGCGGCGATCCCTGGCGCCCCGCTCTCGCGCATCACGACAACGGTCCATCTTCCGGCCGTGCTCGGCCACCTGAGGCTCTGGGTCCCGCTGCCGGCGGACGACACGACCCAGAAGGACTGAGCGGTGGGCGTGCCGGGAGCCCGTGTGCCGGCGATGGTGTCGGTGTTGAGCACGAACGGGTCGAAGCTGATGCTCGAGACGCGCTCGTGCGCCGCGTTCCCCAGGTACCGGTCGACGCTCGCAGCCGGTCCGATGCCGACGAATAGCTCCTGGCCCATGGGTGAGCTGACGCGGACTCTGACCGTCCCGACGAGGTCGAGCGGCACCCAGTCGCTTTCGGTCGGCGCAGCGCCGAAGTCGACGCTCGAGCTGAAGGCGTAGCTCGGCGTGACGAGCCGAGCCACAGGCGTGGTGTAGAAGCCGGCAGGGTCCCGCTGGGTGCCGTAGACCCAGAGGAGCGTTCCTCCCGCCGCCAGGAAACCCATGCCGACGAGCGCCACGAGGCATCCGGCGAGGACGAGGAGGATCTTCTTCAGCTGAACGGTGGAGCGTCTCGGCTGTGGCGTCGTCTGCATCGCAGTCTCACGGGGCCGACCCGAGGGTCATCCTTCCTCTCTCGCGTAGGGCAAGCCCAGTGCGGCGGGCGCCCCGAGGCGCCTGCGCATCGAACCCGTCGACGCCACGACGAGAGCCACGATCGTCATGATGAACGGCAGCGCCGACCAGAACTCGGTGGGGATGGCAGTGAAGCCCCGCGCCTGCAGGTCGTAGCCGAGGCCGAGGAAGGCGCCGAAGAGGTAGGCGCCGACGAGGAGAAGGTCGGGTCGCCAGAAGGCGAAGATGACGAGGGCGATGGCGATCCAGCCCGCCCCGGCCGTGAGCCCGTCGATCCAGTTGGTGGCGATCTGGAGGGTGAACATGGCCCCGCCGACGCCGGCCAGGGCGCCGCCGAGGAGGGTGTGAATGTACCTGTAGCGGGTCACGTTCACGCCCATGGCGTCGGCCGCCCGAGGCGACTCGCCCACTGCCCGAAGGTGGAGGCCGGTGCGGGTCCTGTAGAGGTAGACGAGCGAGAGGATCACGAAGAGCCACGACGCATAGACGAGGGCGCTCTCGTGGAAGAGGATCGGTCCCACTATCGGCACGTCCTTCAAGCCGAAGAGGTTGATGTCGGAGAAGCTGTGCCGGCCGGCCTGGTCGCCGAGGCTGAGGACGCTCCCGAGGTAGGAGGACATGCCGATGAGCCCGGCGAAGATCGTGAGGGTCAAGCCGGAGACGATCTGGTTCGCCCGCAGGGTTATCGACAAGAAGGCGTGGATGAGCGACATGAGGGCTCCTGCCAGCGCGCCGGCCAGAACGGCCACGAGCAGCACGAGCCATGAGGGGCCGCTCATCTTCTGCGAGGTCCAAAAGGCGCTCACCGCTCCCATGAGCATCATGCCCTCCACGCCGAGGTTGAGGATTCCGGAACGCTCGGCGAACAGCTCGCCGAGACCGGCGAACAAGAGCGGCGTGCCGTAGAGGATCGCCGAGACGATGATCGAGATGCCGAGGTTGGCGTTGATCCCGCTCATGAGGCCAGCTCCCTTCTCTCCGTAGAAGCGATCTCGGCTGCGGTACGAGCCGGCCCCGGTGCCGCTTCCGCCCGGCGGGGAGCGACCGGACCGCTCGTGCGACCGATGCGCAGGCGGTAGCGGACGAATATCTCGGAGCCGAGCACGCAGAACAGGAGGATCCCTTCCATCGTCCCGGTGAGACCGATGGGGAAGTTGGGACCCTGCAGGGCGAGCCCGGCGTTGGTGAGCACGCCGATGCCGAGGGCGGCGACCACGGCCGAGATGGGGTTGTACCTCGCGAGCGCAGCCACCACGATGCCCGTGTAGCCGAACTGAGCCTGCTCGAGGCCCCGCGGGTCGAGCACATGGCGGAAATCGCCGACCTGGCTGGCGCCGCCGAGTCCGGCGACGGCACCCGACAGCAGCATGATCGAGAGGATCTTCCGCCGGATGTTCATGCCGGCGTGCTTCGCGGCGCGGGGCGCGTCGCCCATGACGCGCATCTCGAAGCCGTAGCGCGTCCCCCGGATCATGCCCCAGAGGAGGCCTGCGAGGACGATCGCGAGGATGAGGCCGAGCGGGACCGTGACGCTCCCGATCGAGAGCGCCGGCCAGTTGCCCGACGCGGGGAGGAACTTGCCCTGGGGGAAGACCCGGGCGGCTGGCGACGTGAGGTCCCGCCAGAACGAGGTCGAGTCGAAGATCAGGTAGTACATGAGATAGTCGGCGATGTAGTTGAGGAAGAGCGAGGTGAGGATCTCGTTCGTGTTGAGGTACGCCCGCAACGCGCCGGGGATGGCCGCCCACAAGGAACCGGCGACCGCGCCTCCCGCCATCATGGCGATGACGACAACCGGCGCCGGAAGGTTCTGCAGGTAGAGCCCGACACCGGCGGCAGCGATCGAGCCCAGGTACAGCTGGCCCTCCGCCCCGATGTTCCATATCCGCATCCGGAACGCGATCGACGCGGCGAGGCCGGTGTAGAGCAGCGGCGTCGTGCTCACAAGGGTCTGGGTGAACGCGCCCGGCTGCGTGAACGCCGCCTCGATGATCTGCTGGTAGGTGGTGATCGGATTGTGGCCCGAGACGGCGAGCACGATCCCGGCGATCACGAGGGCGAGCACGATGGCGAAGAAGGGTACCCAGACGTTCGTCCAGCGCGACAGCCGCTCGCGCGGCTCGAAGCGGACGCTGATCGGGATCACGCGGCCGCCTGCCCGGCCATCATGAGCCCGATGTGGTCGACGTCGGCGTCCTTGCGGTCGACGAGCCCGGTCACCCGTCCTCGGTAGAGGACGGCGATGCGGTCGGAAAGCTCGAAGACCCCGCCCAGGGCCTCGCTGATGAGCACGCCCCCGACACCGCTGCGGGCAGATTCCGAGAGGAGCCTGCGAACGCTCTCGGTGGCGCCCACGTCGAGTCCCCTCGTGGGGGAGGAGACGACGAGCACCTTGGCCGCGCTCGAGAGCTCCCGGCCGACTATCAGCTTCTGGAGGTTTCCCCCGGAGAGCTCCCGGGCCAGTGTCCGCGGCCCTCTCGCCACTATGTCGAAGCGGCGGATGAGCTCCTCGGCGTCTGCCATGGCCTTCTTGTTGTGGAGGATCAGCCCGTTCCGCCGGTAGCTCTTCAGCCGGAGGTTGTCGGCGATGCTGAGGCCGGGAGCGACGCCAACGCCCATTCGGTCCTCCGGGACGTAGCCGAGGCCGGCGGCTATCGCCTCCCAGGGCTTTCCCTCCTGGGTCTTGCCGTCGATGACGACCCGCCCGGCGGTGCGGGCGCGCTCGCCGGCTATCACCTCGGCCAGCTCCCGCTGGCCGTTGCCGGCCACGCCGGCGATGCCGAGGATCTCGCCCGAGCGCACCGCAAGAGCGACGTCGACGAGTGCCGGCGTGCCGAGGTCGCTCTCGGCCGAGACTGCTTCCAGCTCGAGCACGACGGTTCCACCGACCTCGTGCGAACCAGGCCCGCCCGCGAAGACCACGTCGCGCCCGACCATCATGTGAGCCAGCTCACGGGCGGTGGTCGAGGCCGTGCCGACCGTTCCCATCGTCCGCCCGGCGCGAAGGACGGTGATCCGGTCAGAGACTGCCAGCACCTCCGGCAGCTTGTGCGAGATGAAGACCACGGCCGAACCGGACCGTGCCATCTCGCGCAGCGTGCCCACGAGCTGGTCCACTTCCTGCGGGGTGAGGACGGCCGTCGGCTCGTCCATGATGAGGATGCGGGCACCCCGGTAGAGCGCCTTCAGGATCTCCACCCTCTGCTGCTCGCCGACGGACAGCTGCCAGATCTTCGCCTGCGGCGCGATGTCCATCCTGTACTGCTCGGCGAGCGCGGCAACCTCGCGCTCCACCCGCCGGGGAGCGAACCAGGTACCGCCGTGGCGGGACCAGCCGAGCACGACGTTCTCCGCCACGCTCAGGCTCTGCACGAGCCGAAACTGCTGGTGGACCATGAATATCCCCGCCTCGTGGGCGTCGTGGGGCGAGTGCATCCGCACCGGTCGCCCCCCGACTTCCACGTAGCCCTCCTCGGGGCGATAGAGCCCCGTGAGCACGTTGCACAGAGTGGTCTTCCCTGCTCCGTTCTCCCCGAGGAGGGCATGTACCTCGCCGGCCGCCACCTCGAAGTCGACCCGGTCGTTCGCGACGACTCCCCTGAATCTCTTCGTTACGGACCGGGCAGCGAGCGCCAGGCTCGGCGCCTCCGGTGTGGCGTCGGTCATGGGGCCGTCAGCCCTTGGCGCTCCCGATGACACCCTCGCTGAACCAGCTGAGGGTGTAGCGGCTGAGGGTGCTCGGGTCGCTGGCGTTCCAGATCGGGATGGTCTCGCCCGAAGCGATGCCGACCGATCCGTCCTGCTTGTACACCGGCCCGGTGAACTGGTTGAACGTCCCCTTCTTGAACTCGGCCGCCTTGGCGAGGATGGCGGTCTTCGCAGCCTCCGAGACGCTCGAGCCGAACGGAGCGATCGTGATCGTGCCGTCGGTCATGTTCCCGTAGTAGAAGTGGCTCTGCCAGGTACCTTCCATCGCTGTACGCACGTCCCTCACGTAGTAGGGACCCCAGTCGTAGATGGTGTTGGTCAGGTAGGCACTCGGTGCGTACTGGTTCTGGTTGGAGTCGTAGCCGGTCCACTTGATTCCCGCAGAAGCCGCCACCTCACCGACCGTCGGGTCGTCGACGCCGTCACCGAGCACGTCCACTCCGGACGCGACCAGGCTCTGTGCGGCCTGACGCTCTGCGGCCGGGTTGAACCAGGAGTTCGTCCATACGACCTTCACGGTCGCTCCGGGGTGCACCAGGCGGGCACCCATGGTGTAGGAGTCGATCTCACGGATCACTTCGGGGATCGCGTACGGAGCCACGAAGCCGATCTTCCCGTTGTGGGTGGCGTAGCCCGCCGCCATGCCGGCGAGGTAGTCGCCGTCCTCGCCCGCCCCGCCGTACTCAGCCAAGTTCTTGCCGACGTCCGTCCCGGTCGCCTGTTCGAAGATGACGTTCGGGTACTTCTTCGCTGCCGCGACGACGTAGGGCTGGAAGCCGAAGGACGTCGCGAAGATCATGTTGGCACCGTCGTTGACGAGCTGGTCGATCGTCGTGGTCACCTGTGGACCCTCGGGCACGTTCTCCTTGTAAAGGGTCTCGACCCGGCCACCGAAGGCGTTCTGCACCGCCTGGCGCCCGAGATCGTGCTGGTGGGTCCATCCGGCGTCGCTCTTCGCACCGACGTAGATCCAGGCGACCTTGAAGGGGTGACTGGTGGTCCACTGGCCGGCAGGTGTCGATCCTCCCGTTGTCGTGGTGTTGCCCGCGTTGGTCGAGCCGCACGCGGCCAGCACCCCCGCCGCGGTGAACGCCGCGACGAAGGCCCCGAGCCGCTTCATGCTCCTCTTTCTCATTCCTGCCTCCTCTGTTGCACGCCTGTTGCACGCCTAGGCGAGCTGTCGCGTCTCGCCGGCACGCGAGCGACGTCTTTCTCAACTGTGCGAGAGGCACGGCGTCGTCCGGTAGGGCCTTTTGGCACGCTGCCCGGCGACAGAGGGCACAGAGCACGTCTCGCGGGAGGGAACGTGCAGCTCAGCGACATCGCATATGACCAAAGGCCCTAGCGCCTTCGGATCGCCGAAGCGATGCTTCAGCATTGGTGCACGCGGAGCCTCTTTGACAAGCACCGCCGTCGCGAGGGGATTGACCTCGTCCGAGGTGGCAGCCCGTGTCGCCGCGGGTCAGACGAACGCCGCATCGACGAGCTCCAGCCGGTCCTTCTTCTCGATCGTCCGGGCGAACGTCTTCACCCGGTTCAACGCCCTCTTGGGCGGGATGTTGGCGGTCATCCTCGTCATCGGGCCGCTGCAGGACGCCCTCTTCGGGGTGGTGCTCCTCGTCAACACCGCGATCGGGGTGGCCCAGGAGCTGCGTGCGAGAGTGACCCTCGACCGTCTCGCGCTCGTGCACGCGCCGAGAGCCCGGGTGATCCGCGACGGGGAGGTGCAGGAGATCTCCGAGCAGTCGGTCGTCCTCGGCGAGCTGGTCGAGCTCTCGCGGGGCGACCAGGTCGTCGTCGACGGGGAGCTGCTCGAGGCAGAGGGGCTCGAGGTGGACGAGTCCCTTCTCACCGGCGAACCGGAGCCGGTGCCGAAAGGGGCGGGAGACAGCCTCATGTCGGGGACAGCCGTGGTGGCCGGCTCCGGGCTCATGCGAGCGACGGCCGTCGGCCCGGCGGCATTCGCCCAGGGTCTCGCCGCCGAAGCCAAGCGGTTCAGCCTCGTCAGCTCTGAGCTCCAGTCGTCGAACAACACGATCCTGCGCGTCGTCACATGGGCGATCCTCCCCGTCGCGGCGCTCCTCCTCTGGAGCCAGCTCTCGGGAACAATGGGCGTGAGAGAGGCACTGCGCGGCTCGGTGGCGGGAGTCGCCAACATGATCCCCGAGGGCCTCGTCCTCCTCACGAGCATCGCCTACGCCGTCGGTGCGCTCCGCCTCGCCCGCGACAGCGTCCTCGTGCGGGAGCTCGCCGCCGTGGAGGGCCTCGCGAGAGTCGACGTGCTCTGCATCGACAAGACCGGCACCATCACGACGGGAGACCTCGTCGCCGTCGAGCTCCGGGTGCTCGACGGCAGCGTCGACACGGCGGCGGTGATGGCGAGCCTCGCCTCCAACGCGAGCACCTCGTCACCGAGCCTCGTCAGCCTGGCGAGGCTGCACGGCGCAGCACCGGCGCACCGCCCGGTCGACTCGGTACCGTTCTCGTCGGAGCGGCGGTGGAGCGGGGCGACGCTCGAAGGTCTGGGATCGTTCGTGATCGGAGCCCCCGAGGCGCTTCTCCCGCGCGGTGCGCACGACCGCCTTCGGCTCGACATCGAGTCCGAGCTCCGGGCGGGTCACCGTGTGCTTCTTCTCGCCCGCGTCCCGGGCGGGCTCACGGGAGAACGGCTCCCCGAGGACCGCGAGCCTCTGGCGCTCGGCATCCTTGCCGAGACGGTGCGAGCCGACGCCTCCGAGACGCTCTCGTTCCTGCAGGAACAGGGCGTCGCCGTAAAGGTCATCTCCGGCGACAACCCGGTGACCGTCGCCGCGGTCGCCGCGGAGGCGGGCATCGAGACCCGCCGGCCCGTCGACGCGAGCCACCTGCCGGAGTCGCCGACCGAGTTGGCAGCGCTCGTGGAGGGCTCGACGATCTTCGGCCGCGTCGGCCCGAGGGAGAAGAGGACGATCGTCGCCGCGCTGCAGCAGGCGGGTCATGTCGTCGCCATGACCGGTGACGGCGTGAACGACGTGCTCGCGCTGCGCGACGCCGACCTCGGCATAGCGATGGGCTCGGGCAGCCCTGCCTGCCGGGCCGCCGGGCGCGTGGTGCTCCTCGACAGCGCGTTCGCCATCCTCCCGAAGCTGCTCGCCGAAGGGCGGCGCGTGCTCGCGAACGTGGAGCGGGTGAGCAAGCTCTTCGTGACGAAGACCGTGTACGCCGCGCTGCTGGCGATGGCGATCGGGATCGCGAGGGTGCCCTACCCCTTCTACCCGAGGAACTTCACCCTCATCAGCACGGTCACGATCGGGGTGCCTGCCTTCTTCCTCGCCCTCCCGCCTGCGGCGACCCGGCTCAGAGCCGGCTACCTGAAGCGGGTGCGGATCTTCGTACTGCCGGCCGGCATCGCCCTCGGCGCGGCAACCCTCGCCGCCTACCTCGCCTGGCGGGTCAAGAGCGCGAGCACGGAACAGGCCCGGACGACGGCGACTCTCGTGCTCGGGACGCTCGGTCTCTGGGTGCTCGCACGCATCGCACGCCCCTTCGCGTGGTGGAAGGCGCTCCTCGTCGGGGCGCTCGCAGGCCTGTTCGCGCTGGCGCTGTTGCTGCCTTTCACCCGGCACTTCCTGGCGCTCCAGTTCGGCGGCCCCGGTTCCTTCGTCGTGGCGGGCATAGCGGTCGCAGCCGCGGTCATCTCGCTCGAAGTCGCCTGGCCCGTTCAGGCGTGGAAGGCCGCGAGGCGGGACGCGGCGCGAGCCTCAACGGAATGACTTGACGAGCTTCTCGACGGCGCTCGCGGGAATGGCAAAACCGATGTTCTGCGCAGACGCACCGTTCCCTGCCGAGGACGCCACGGCGGTGTTGATGGCGACCACCTCGCCGGACGAATTGACGAGCGGTCCACCCGAGTTCCCAGGATTTATCGCAGCGTCGGTCTGCAGCATGTCCTTGAGCGTGACCGTCGAGCCGTCGGCGCTCGAGGTGGTGACCTCGCGCCCGAGTGCGGAGACGATCCCGTCGGTGACGGTCGGCCCGCCCGAGAGCCCGAGCGCGTAGCCGATCGCTATGACGTCGTCGCCCACAACGGTCTTCGCCGAGTCGGCGAAGTTCGCCACGGTGAGCCTGCTCACGCCCGCCACGTGCAAGAGGGCGATGTCCGCCCCTCGGTCGAGCTTGACGACCGAAGCCGGGAGCGAACCGGTCGAGCCCTCCAGGCTCACCTTGATCGACGAAGCCCGCTCGACGACGTGGGCATTGGTCACGACGTCGCCGGACGAGGTGATGACGACACCGGTGCCCTGCGCCACGACCTGTGTCGAGTAGCCCTGGTAGGGGTCGTACTGCTCGGACGTGGCCCGGATCGAGGCGACTGCAGGCAAGACCTTGGCGAGGATCGACTGGATGCTGGCCGGTCGGGTGGCGATGCTGCTCGAACCCTGCTGCACCTTCACGATGACGGTCTCGCCCTGGTCGCGCCAGCCGGCCGCATCGGCGATCCCGAGCACCGCAGCGCCACCGAGGGCGCCTGCGAGAAGAGCGAGCGCGAGCCTGCGCCTGCGCAGGGCGGGCCCCGGCCCAGGTGGCCGACCCTCTTCGGATGCGCCGGCACGGTCGGGTTCCTCCGGTGCCTCCGGCGCCGCCGGCGCCGGTTCCCGGTCCTCCGGCGCT
>JAJYVX010000098.1 GCA_021791795.1 Actinomycetes bacterium
ACGGCTCGTGTTGGCGCCCTTCCAGATAGAAGACGTGCTAAGGATCCCGACCCCGACGTTGACCCGGCCGTCGCCCATGGGGAAGACCCAGCCGTAACCAGGCACCGACCTGCCCTCGGCGTCACGTACGTCGACCATGTCGACCCACCGAGCTCGCTCCGGATCCCGGAGTGGTCCCGAGCACTCCCTCCTGGCAGGTTCGAGCGCTCGGGCCCACTGCACGCGACGGCAACCGGGAAGGTGTTCCTCGCGTGGATCCCGCCGGAGGAGCGTAGGTCCCTTGTCGGTCGGGTGCTCGAGCGGTACACGCCGGCGACCGTCACGGACTGGGCCCGGCTCGACAGGGAGCTAGCGGCTGTGCTCGCCTCTGGTTTCGCCGTCGCCTCCGGCGAGTACGAGGAGTACACGGCCGCCGTCTCGGCTCCCGTGCTGGTTGGCGGCCGGCCGCTCGCCATCGTCAACCTCTGGGGGCCGAAAGGGAGGCTGCCGAAGGCACGACTTCGCTCGCTCGGGGAGGAGCTGCGACGCGCTGCGGACGAGATCTCCTCGACGCTCTCGAGGAGCTCCACCACGGA
Source organism: Actinomycetes bacterium (assembly GCA_021791795.1). GTDB lineage: Bacteria > Actinomycetota > Acidimicrobiia > Acidimicrobiales > Bog-793 > JAKATT01. Next base: position 576 of record JAJYVX010000098.1, read on the forward strand.
CTCCTGAGCCGGTGTCACCGTTTTCCACCGGCGGCCAGCTCGGCGAGAACAGAGTCGGTGTGCTCGCCGAGCAGAGGCGCCCGAGTCCTGACCCGGGCGGCGGTCTCGCTGAGCTTGATGGGGCAGCCGGCGATGACGACGCGCCTCGAAGAGCCCGGCTGCTCCACCTCGACGAGCATCTGCCTCGCCCATGGGTGGTCGTCGTGCCATATGTCCTCGATCGTGTTGACAGCGCCCACTGGGATCTCGAGGCCGACGGCCTCGACTACCTCGGCGGCGGTGTGGCTCAGCGTCCAGGCGCCGACGAGGTCCCTCACGGCGACGGCATGGCGCAGCCTGGCGTCTGCCGTGGCGAACCGGGCGTCCCTTGCCATCTCGTCCCTCCCCATCGCCTCGCAGAGACGCCCCCACTGGGGGTCCTCGGACGCTCCGATCGTCACGAAGCCGTCCGCCGTGGGGAACACGTCGAAGGGGACGAAGAGCGGATGGGCGTTGCCGGCTGGGCCCGACACCTCTCCCTCGTAGGAGTACCTGTAGACGATCCGCTCGCAGAGCGACAGCAGCCCGTCGTACATGGCGACATCGACGTACTGGCCCTGTCCGGTGTTCCGAGCGTTGTACATGGCGGAGACGAGACCGAGGGCGCAGAGCGTGCCGGGGAAGATGTCTCCCACGCCCGGACCGGTCTTCGTCGGCACGCCGCCGGGCGGTCCCGTGATGCCCATGAGACCCGCCTCGGCCTGGATGGTCACATCCACCGCGGGCCGGTTGAGATGAGGGCTCTTGCCGCCGCGCTCGTCCCCGAACCCGCGTATCGAGCCGTAGACGATCGACGGCTTCATGGCTCGCAGGGTTTCGTAGCCGATGCCCAGGCGCTCCATGACCCCTGCTCGGAAGTTCTCGACGACGAGGTCGGCGCCGCCGGCGAGGCGGCGAACCAGATCGCACCCGTGCTCGCTCTTCAAGTCGATGACGACACTTCTCTTGTTGCGGTTGACGCTCTGGAAGTAGCCGCCGTAGGCCCTCAGCTGGTCGTCCTCGAGAAACGGGCCGACCTGGCGCATCGGGTCTCCGAGTGGCGGCTCGATCTTGATCACGTCGGCGCCGAGGTCTGCGAGCAGCATCGTGCAGTACGGCCCTGCCAGCATCCAGGTGAAGTCGAGCACCCTGACGCCACAGAGCGGCCCGCTCGATTCCCGCGTCACGGCTGCGTCCCGGTCGGCCGCTTGGCCACGAGCACCGTGCGTTCACACTCGAACACGATCTCGCCCGTCTGGTTGAGGCCCCAGTGATGGAACCTGACCTCACCGGCAGGCTGGGCGAGCTCGCCTCGCGGCGAGGCCTCGAGGACCTCGGTCACCGCGTACAAGGTGTCGCCGTGGAACACCGGGCGGCGGAACCTGACGGAGTCGAGCGCCAGCTCCGCCAGCGCCTCCTCCGCAGTGTCCTCTGAGGCAAGGCCGACGACGAGGGCCGTGATCACGCCGCCGAACACCATCGGGCGACCGAAGGACGTGCGGCTTGCCGAGTCGGCGTTGAAGTGGCCGTCGGCCGTGTTGAGCATCAGGTTGCAGAGCAGCACGTTGTCGAGCTCTGAGACGGTCTTTCCCCTCGGATGCCGCATCATCGTCCCCGGCGAGAAGTCCTCGAAGTAGGCAGCCATCTCAAGGCTCCAGCTGGAAGAGGTTCGCGCGCCGGAAACTCAGGACCAGTTCCCCACGCTGGTCGAAGCCCTCGGTCAACCATGAGACGACGCCCTGGCCCGGCCGGCTCGAGGACGGCCTCGCCTCGAGCACGGTGCTCCGGGCCGACAGCGTGTCCCCGCCGTAGAGAGGCTTCAAGAAACGGACGTCGTCGAGGCCGAGGAACGCCTCGCTCGCTTCGCTCAGGTCCTCGACGCTGAGGCTGACGGCGGTGCCGAGGATCAGCAGCGGGTTGAGCGGGCAGCGATCCTGGCCGCGGCGCCGGGCGGTCTCGGCGTTGAAGTAGAGCGGGTTGAAGTGAAGCGTGAGCGAGGTGAACAGCACGTTGTCCGTCTCTGTGAGAGTCCGCCCCCAGTGGTGCTCGTAGACCTGGCCGACCTGGAAGTCCGAGAACGAGTGCCCCCGCCGCGTGAGCGGCGCGTGACGTAGCTTCTCCGGGGTCGCGTCCACGGGCGGCTCTCTCACCCGGCCTCCTTCACGGCGGGTCCGCCGCAAAGAGGAAGCAGCTCGCTCAGGTCACGGCAGCGCCCCACCTCGACGAGCGCGGCGGCAAGACCTCGGGCTCGCGCGGCGCCGAGCACCGGTCCCACGAGGTTTTCGAACTTGCCGAGGAGCACCTTTGCTTGTTCGTCCACGTCGTCGCACGGGACAGCGAGGTCCACGGCCTCGACGAGCCGTGAGCCGTCCGCGAGCCCGAGCTCGAGTTTCGTCTCCCACGCATCGAGACGCGGCTCGACCCGCACCTGCACCATCTCTGACAGGCGCACCACCGCGGGATCGGAAGCGGCCTCGTCGCTGAAGGAAGCCGGCTGCGTGGTGTCGAGGCCACAAAGCGCCATGGCGAGCGTGCCTCGGATGCTGAACTTGAGGGCGAGCCCCGAATCGGGGCGCTCGATGTTGCAGATGCGGAGGATGGAGGGTCCTACGGTCGCGACAACCTGCCGGAGCTGAGACGCATCCACCGCGCGGCGCGAACGGAGGATCCCGAGAGCCTCGAGGCCGGGGTGCGTCGAGTGACAGGCAGCGTGGTGCTTGAAGATCACTCGCCGCATGACCGTCTCAGCGCTGAGCGGCTCGTGACGGCGCTCGCGCCGCCCACCAGCGTGGGTGACGGCAAAACCCTGCCCCGCCTCGACCACGTCGGTCGTGGCAGTGACGCCGGCTTCGGCGAGCATGGCGCTCAGTAGCCCGTTCGAGGCAGCCTTGCCGACCTGGAACGGTTTGGCCATCGTGCCGAAGGCGGTCTTAAGCCCCGCCGCTTGTGACGCCGCCAGACCGAATGCCGTCGTGAGACCGTCCTCGTCGAGGCCGAGCAGCCGTCCACAGGCTGCGGCCGCGGCAAACGTGCCGATCGTCGCCGTGGCGTGCCAACCGGCTTCGTAGTGCTCGGGATTGAGCAGCGAGCCGAGCCAGGACGCGACGCAGAAACCGGCGACCACGGCCCGGAGCAGCTCCTCGCCGCTCGAACGCCGGACTTCGGCCAACGCGAGGACCGCTGGCAGGATCGGAGCCGATGGGTGACCTTCCATCTCGAGTTGCGAGTCGTCGTAGTCGAGCACGTGTCCGGCGAAACCGTTCGCGGTCACGGCCCCGAGCAGCGGTAACCGGCCGGCGCTCCCTATGAGCGTGGCTCTTCCGTCCCCGCGGCTCCCGCGGGAAGACGCCGCCACACCCTGGCCGAGGACGTTACGGAGCATCTCGCTGCCGGGCTGTGCGGCGCCGGCGAGCGCGACTCCTGTCCAGTCGAGGATGCATTGGGCGGCGATCGTGCGCGCTACGTCGTCGTCGCCCGGCGGCGAGAGCGCGATCGAAGCGAGCTCGTGCGTGGCGCCGTCGATCAACGCAGCACCTTCGCGACCCGGTCGGCGAAGATCCGGACGGCCTCCTCCTGCACGGAAGGCTCGAGACCGGGGAAGTAGAGGCGAGCGATGAAGTGAAGGCTCCCTCCGGCTGCTTCCACGAGATCGCCCACTTGCTCGGTGACCTGCTCGGGCGTGCCGACGACGATGTCCTTCCTGATTGCCTGCCGGCGCTCGGTGGTGAGCGAAGGTGCTGGAAGCGGCGAGCCGGAGCGATCCCGCCACGACATGAGGTCCTCGTACTTCCAAGAGAGGTAGTGGTAGCTCTCCTGCACCACGTCCCAGGCCACGCCGTCCTCCCAGGCGAAGACCGGCACGCTCACGGCGAGGGCCAGCTGGGAGGGGTCACGGCCCGCGGACTCGGCGCCCGCTCTCGCCCAGCCGGCTTGGCGCTTCAGCACCATCGGATCGGCGACGTAGGTAGCCACGAATCCGTCCGCCAAGGCACCCGCGCGACGAACTGCCCCTTCCACCTGCCCCCCGGCCCAGATGCGCGGGCCGCCCTCGCCCGTCGGCTGCGGCGTGACGACGACTCTGGTGCCTGATCGGGACCCTCGGAGGTCCGCGGTGTCGACGAGCTCGCCCGCCCATGCCCTTCGCAAGAGAGGGATGACCCGCTCGAGCGCAGCCGCCCTGTCTCCCGGCGAGAGGCCGAAGGCCTCCAGCTCCGGTACGACGTATCCGAGCCCGAGCCCGAGCACGAAGCGACCCTGCGATAGCAGATCGACCGTGGCTGCGTCTTCGGCAAGGCGCAGCGGGTGGTAGAGGGGCGCGAGGAGAACGGCCGTGCCAAGCGTGATGCGCCTCGTCCTCATGGCCGCCGCGGCGCAGAACAGGAGCCCCGACGGCATGAAGGCGTCGTCGCTGAAGTGGTGTTCGGCCACCCAGGCCGAGTCGAAGCCCGTCTCTTCGGCAAGCGCTACGAGCTGGAGCGCCTGGCGGTACAGCTCGACGTCCGCCACGCCTGCGCCCGGGAATCGCTGGCAGCTGATCCCACCCAGCCCGAACTCGACCCGTCTCACTCGTCGGCTCCGAGTACGTTCACTATGCGAACACGCACGTGAGACATGCGAACAAGGTAATGGGTGCTTCGGGGCCGATCAAGGGTGTGACGAAGGCAGCTCGCTCTCGGGCTTGTGACCCCATCGCTTCGGACGGGCCGGCCGGGAAGAAGCCCACTTCCGCTAAGGAGGCGGCCCAGGCGACCCAGGCGGCCCCGGGATCGGAGAAGTCCCCGTACCGGACCCGAACCGTCCGTCCCACCAAGCCAGCGAGCCGGAGGGCCTGCCAGCTTCTCGGGGCGTAGAGTCGAAGCATGGTCATCACCTGCGCCGACTGCGGATGTCTCGTCGATGCCGGTGTCCGCGTCGCCACGTGCGACGGACCGAACTGTTGCTGTACGGCGCTCCCAACCCGCGAGGCCCTCGAAGCTATGGCTGCACAACTCCGCGGTGCCTTCGAGTCCCAGGACCTGACGAAGTTCGGAGCCCTCCTGGCGGAGGATGCACGGTGGGGAGACGACGACGCCCCGAACAAGTGCCGAAGCCGTACCGAGGTGGTAGCGACCTTCCAGCGCCTGATCGGTGAGGGCGTGGCCGGCGAGGTGGCGGACCTGAGGACGGGACCCGCTGGGATTCTGTGCCACCTGCGCATTCACTGGCCGGACCCGGCCAGCCGGCCGGGAAGCGACGAGGTCTTCCATCTCTACCGGGTGCACGGTGGGCAGATCATCGAGATCCAGCCGTACGACGACCGCGAAGCCGCGGAGACTGCCCTCTCGGCCATCTGAGCGAGACCTCGGCGACCGGCTATCTCGCCGTCGGAAGCGGCGGCGCGTCACGCCGAGGCTATGCCGACCACCCGCGATGCCGGGCGCGATGCCGAGCCGATCACCTTTGCCGATCCGAAGCCGTAGACGGTGCCGTTGCTACCGACGAGCCAGTAGCCCGCTCCGCTCGGTGCGATCGCCATCCCGGCGATGGGCGAAGGCAGGCTGCGGTGCTCGTCGCCGTGGAACTTGGCCGAGCCGAAGGCGTAGACCGTACCCGTCGTGGTGGCGATCCAGTATCCGGTGCCCGCGGCGTCAGCCACGATGGCCACCGCACGGCCGGACAGGCGAAGCGGGGAGCCGTACAGCCTCACCGCACCGAACCGGTACACCCTTCCGTTGGCTGCCACGAGCCAGTAGCCGCGCCCGCTCGGCGCGACCGAGACCGCGGCGATCGGCGACTTCGGCCTCGCCTTCAGGTGGCCGTGCGCTCCTTGCGTGCCGTACGCGTAGACCATCCCTCCCCTTGTCACGAGGAGGTAGCCGTCGCCCTTCGGTGCGGCTGCGATGGCAACCACCGGGGTCGCGACCCTCCTTGGATGGCCGATCACCTTCGCGTTGCCGAAGGCGTAGACGCTGCCGTTCGTCGTGGCGACGAAGTAGCCGGCGCTCGCGATGCCGCGCCTGCCCGGAGCCAGCGCCGCGATCCCCACCACCTGGCCCGACGGCCGAGTCACAGATCCGTGCGGGAGGGCGGACCCGAAGCCACTCACGACACCATTCAGCGTGGCGAGCCAGTATCCCGGCCCGTTGTTCGGTCGGACGACGAGCGCGAAGTCTCGGAGGGCAGTCTCGGCCGGCTTCTCCGCGTCGGTGACCCTCACGCCGAAGTAGAACGTCCCTGCCGCCGCCGCCTCTCCGGCCAGCCTGCCGGCAGGAGAGAGGGACAGCCCCGGGGCAAGCCTGCCGCTCGTGAGCTTCCAGCGGTAGGGAGTGGCACCTCCGCTCGCCTTCAGCTGGGTGACATAGGCGAGGCCCGCCGTTGCACTCGGAAGGCTGCTCGTCTCGATACGCAACCTCACTGCCTGCACGGTGAGCGTGAGGCTGGCGGTGACGCTGCCCGGCGGGGTGTCGGAGTCGGTGACCTTGAAGCCGAGGCCGAAGTTGCCCTTGGCCGTTGGGGTGCCTTTCAGCTGGCCCGCTGAAGAGAAGGACATCCCCGAGGGCAGCTTGCCGCTCGTCAGGCTCCAGTGGTATGGCGCCACGCCTCCGCTTGCCTTCAGCTGGAACGAGCAGGCGACCCCGACGGTCGCTTTCGGAAGAGCGGTGGTGGCGACACCGAGCGGGTTCGTGTAGTTGAAGCGGTCGGCTGCTGAGGTGGCCGAGGATCCGTCGGCGCTGACGACGGTTACATCGACGCTCCCCTTGCCCGGCGGGGACGTCGCCTCGATCTGCGTGTCGGACATCACGGCGAAGCTGATGGCCGGTGTCGAGCCGAACTGGACGCTCGTGGCATGGTCGAAGCCGGTGCCGTCGAGCTGGATCAGCGATCCACCTTGCGAGGTGCCGTAGTGGCTGGACATGCCCGAGACCACCGGGAGCGAGATGTAGCTGAACTCGTCAGCGCTGTTGGTCTGGCTCGTGCCGCCGGGTCCTGTGACCGTCACCTGGACGGTGCCCGTCCCGGCCGGGGCGATCGCCTGGATCGCGGTCGAGGACACGAAGGTCACCGACTTCGCGGGAGCCGACCCGAACGCCACCGTGGAGCTCGGCGAGAAGCCCGTTCCCTCGATCGCGACAGCCGTGAGGCCGCTCGCCGGCCCGTTCGAGGTCGAGAGCCCCGTAACGCTCGGAACAGGCGGAGGTGGCTCCGACTGGCAGGTGAGGACGAGCTCCAGCCCGTCCTGTGGCGGTGGTACGTCGAAAGGTGGCGTCGTCGCCGCCGGCACGCTCGGCGAGCCCGGAGCGTGGCATCCGATCTTCGTTGCCTCGATCTCGTACCAGCCGGGCACGACGTTCCAGCCGAAGTGGCCGTTTCCGTCCGAGGTCTCGGGGTTCACCGACGGCTGGGTCACCACCGAGCCGGACGGCACGGCCTGGTAAGGACCTGCGGGGCCGCCCGAGCTCGAAGCGAGGATCGTGACCGTCGCTCCGGAGATCGGGCTCCCCTTGTCGTCGAGGACCGTGCCGGACGGGTCGATGTACATGTTCCAAAGCTTCTGGAGCAAGTTGAGCGTTGAGCCGAGGGCCACGTCCATGATGTCGGTCGGCACCTGCGCGACGGCGCAGGCACCACCGAGTATGCCCCCGGGCTGCGCCGAGGAGCACCACATGGAGAAGGCCACGAGAGCGATGCCGCCGACAGGCCCAAGGGCGAGGTCGACGAAGCTGCCCTCGAGCGAGGAGTCCGCGAGAAGCTCGGGCAACGTGTCGCTCAGGCTCCCGAGGCTGGCCTGGAAGTCCTCCTCCTCCGCGAGGTCGCTCGCGAAGACGTCTCCGTTCATGACCGAGTTGAGGTTGTCCCCGATGGAGGCCAGGTTGCCGATCCAGTCTGTGCTGCCGTTCCAGTGGAGGACCGAGGTCCAGTTCCCGCTGTTGTCAGGCGGCGTGCTCCCTTGGGTGACCGCGTAGGACACCGAGCTCGACAACGAGCCGAGGATGGCGCTCGGGTCGGGCATCGTGCCGCCGAAGCCTTCGGACAACGGGGGTGCGTTAGAGATCGACTGCGGCGCGGGCGCGTCGCAGAACGCCGGCGCGCCCGATGTCGAGCAGGACTGCGGTGAGCCGGTGGCAGGAGGCGTCGGAATCTGCTGCGGCGTGGAGGGCGTGGGCGAGGTCGAGGAGTAGGCGAACTCGTCGGCGCTCGACGTGGTGCTCGTGCCGCCGCTCGTCTCGACGGTCACGTCGACCCTCCTAGCAGCAGACGCCGGCGGCACGTAGGCGATGAGGGCGTTGTCGTCGAGGACGGTGAAGATCGCCCTCGTCGAGCCGAAGAACACCTGTTGGGCGGTGGTGAAGCCCGCTCCGGTCACCAGGACCGTGCCGCCACCTGAGATGTTGCCTGTGTCTGGTGACACGCCTGCGACCGCGAGGTAGGTGAACCGGGCGAGGGACGTGCCCGGAGTGCTGCCGGCGGGGGTCGTGACGGTGACGGAGACAGTGCCGCTCCCAGGTGGGGTGACCGCCGTGACTTCGGAGTCGGAGATCACGTTCACGTCCGAGGCGGCGGCCGCGCCGAAGTGCACAGCAGACGCTCCGCTGAAGCCGTGGCCGTAGATGGTCACCGTGGTGCCGCCGTTCGTCGGTCCGGCGTACGGGAGCACGGCGCTGAAGGGGGCGCAGTAGACGAACGGTGCCACTGTGACGTTGCCGTGGACGGGATCGAGGGGTGGGATCGTCCCGGAGTAGTGGCCCGAGCCTGGCGGGGACTCGCTGAGCGGGACGTCACGGACGATCGTGGTGCCGCTCTGCGTGTCGGTCCCCTGCAGCACCGCCTCGGCCATGCCGTCGGGGCAGCCAGTCACCGTCAAGGTCGCTGAGGAGTCCCAGAATATCGTCGGGACGCTGCCTGTCGAACCGTTGACGGTCGCGCCCGAAGGAACCGACGACTCCGGAGGAAGGTTGACGACGATGCCGGCGGCGCTCGAACCCGAGGCGACGGTGACCGGACCGTAGGCTGCCGCCTGGTAAGCCGACGAGGAGCCCGGACCGCCGACCGGCGGCGGCGTGGCCTGCAGCTCATAGGTACCGGCCGGGACCGCGACTGAGAACTGCCCGTTCGAGCCGGTCACGCCGCCGGACACGCACTGGCCGCCGCCGGTGGGGCACGCTTCAACGGCGACCCCGTTCACCGCCGAGCTGCTGCCCGCGCTCGTCGTCTCGACAGTCCCCGTGATGGCGTCGCCCGACAGATCCGGCGACGAGACCTTCACGGGCACCGTGTCCGACGACGTCCAGACCTGAGCTGACTCGGTAGAAGTCACCGGTGGGTTGGTGACCCCTGTGAGCGTGAGGACGACCGAGTCTCCGCCGTTCACGGTGATGCCTGTAATAACGGTCACAGCGGAGCCGTCGGCGGCGATGGCGGCTTGGCCGCAGCCCGACGAGCGGTTCGTCGTCGTGTCCGAGACGGTGGCGCACCACGATCCGCCGTTGTTCCCGAACTCGGTCCCGGGCGAGGCGAGGAGCGAGATGGTCCCCGAGCCACCGGCGAGGCTCCCCGAGGAAGAGGCGGTGAAGCCTACGGAGTAGGTCACACCCGACTGCCCGACGGCTCCCGACGTGGTGGAGAGGCTCACACTCGTTGTACTCGCCGCAGCGCTGAACGAGACGGAGTTGCTCGTGACGGGCGTCGTGTCTGAGCTGGTCGCCACCGACAGCACATCACCGGTCCCCGTGCCGGGGTTGGTTACACCTGCCACTTGCACGACCAGGTGGTCGCCGCTGCGGATGTTGAAGCCGGGAGGCACGGTAAAGGAGGCACCGGCCTCTCCTTGGTGGAGGTTGAGGTTGTTGACGCAACTCGCCGAGTTGGTGTTGGTCTCATCTGTCACCGTGTAGTCGCAGGCGTCGCCGGGTAGGCGCGTACCCGCGACGGCGACCAGCTGGATCACTCCGGAGCCGTTCGCCATCGCGCCGTTGGCGGAGGTTGCGAACGAAACCGTGTACGTCACGTCGAGTGCACCGGCTGCCGGCGAGGAGACCGAGAGCGCCGGCGTGGTCACAGATCCCGGGGCCGCGAGGCTGACGGAGCTTGTTGCAGGCACCGGGTCGGACGAGGTGGACACCGAGATCGGGTCCGAGCTCGACGCCGGGAGCGTGGTGTCAGTCACGACCACCTGCACGCTGTCTCCTGCACTGACCGTGAAGGAGTCCGAGGTGGTGAGCAGGGCGACGCTCCCGCCGTCGGTGATCTGCAGGCCGTTCACACAGTTGGTGGACTGGCCGATCGTGAGGTCGGTGACGGTGTAGTCGCACCCGTTGCCAGGCCACGCCATGCCGGTGCCGCCCTGCAGCTCGATCCAGGACTGCGTGCCCAGTGCTCCTGTGGACGAGGCAGTGAAGTCGACCGTCGCCGTGATGCCGCCGGCGCCCGAGACAGGCGAGGAGAGGGCCGCAGAGACTGATCCAGGCGGGGCTGCGGCCGTGAGGTTCGCGCTCAGCGAGACGGGCGATGCATCCGACGTGGTGCTGATCGCGAACGACGCCGAGGCGGGGCTGCCCGCGACTCCCGTCGCCGGGTTGGCCATCCCCGCGACCGAGATCTCGACGGTGTCGTCCGCCGCGATGTCGAGACTCGACGGCGCTGAGAAGGTCGCCACGGAGCCGTTCGAGATCACGGCCAGGTTCGCTACGCAGGTGGCCGAGTGCCCGTTGTTGAGGTCGGTCACGGTGTACAAGCAGCTGTTGGCCGGGAAGTACGTGCCCGGGCCGCCGGCGAGGAGGAAGGCGTC
>JAJYVX010000099.1 GCA_021791795.1 Actinomycetes bacterium
TCTATCGTGTACGCCTGGACGCGGATGCTCCAGCCGGCGCTCGCCTCCTGGGCCACGAGCTACCTGCAGAGCGTCGACGGCTGGGACAAGATCACGGCCGGGAAGACGAAGACCCTGGCGGGCGTCGAGGCGCCGGACGACCAGACCTTCGTCGTGCACCTCACCCAACCCGACTTCACCGTGCTCAACGCCTGCGCGCTGCCGATGACCGCTCCCGTCCCCCCCGAGTCGGTGCAGGCGCTCGGGAAGGCATGGAACACGACCCCGGTCGGCTTCGGTCCCTTCAAGATCGACTCGTACGACGCCACCAACCAGACGGCGACGTTCTCGAAGTTCGACGGCTACTACTACAAGGGTCTCCCCTACATAGACGGGATCACCTACCACTGGAACGTCGACGGCCAGCTCCTCACCCTCCAGCTGGAGCACGGCGACATCGACATCGTGGGCGACGGCCTGCCCCCGATCTCGATCGGGCAATTCCTCTCCACTGCCGCCCTCAAGCCGTACGCCCGCAAGGAGGCCTCGCCGGGAAGCCTCTACGTGACGATGTACTTCAACCACCCGCCTTTCAACGACCCGAGGGTCCGTCAAGCCATGAACTGGGCGGTCGACCGGGAGGCGATCGGGAGGGTCACCTACGGCGCCTACACGCCGTCTGGTTACCCCTTCCCGCTCACCCTGCCCTACGCGAAGACGGCGACGCCCTACGGCTACGACCCGCAGAAGGCGAAGCAACTCCTCGCCGCGGCCGGCGTGACGAACCTCAACGTCGACCTCTACTTCGCCAACACCGACCCGGACCCGAACGTCGCACAGGTGCTGCAGCAGCAGCTCTCGAACGTCGGTGTCCACGTGAGCCTGAACCAGGTGTCTTCCAACGCCCTCTACGACCTCGAGACGAAGGGCACGCCCGACATGTCGCTCGACACCTGGTACATGGTGCAGCCGAGCGCGGCGGACGAGGTGGACGCCCTCTACGTCACAGGAGCCTCGAACAACTTCAACCACTTCTCGGACAAGGAGATCGACCGGCTCGCCACGAAGGCGCGCGGCACCTTCGACCCCGCCGCCCGGCACTTGATCTACGAGGAGATCGAGAAGCGGCTCGTCACCGACGCGCCCTACCTCTGGCTCTGCTCCACCGACTGGGTCTCGGGGGTGTCCCCGAAGATAGAGAACTACAAGTACAGAGGCGAGACCTACTCGTACTACGACCGCCTCTGGTTCGCCTAGGGATCGGAGCCGTCACCAGCAGATGTCGAAGAAGCGAGAGCGCCCGGCCGGGCGGCGGCGCATACCGCCCACACTCGTCGTCGGCGGGACGATCCTCGTGCTCGTCATGGCGTTCGCACTCGCGGCGCCGCTGTTCGGGAACCCGCTGCACGAGAACCTGACGAACGGTCTCAGCGTGACTGGCATGCCCCTCGGGCCCTTCTCGAAGGGCTACGTCCTCGGCACGGACACCCTCGGGCGGAGCATGCTCTCGCGCCTCGCCTACGGGGCCCGCACGTCGCTCTTCGTGGCGTTCGTCTCCAACATCACGAGCATCGGCGTGGGCACGATCTTCGGGCTCGTGGCCGGCTTCTACCGCGGTTTCGCCGAGACCGTGGTGATGCGCTTCACCGACATCGGGCTGGCGTTGCCCTACGTGCTCGCCGCCCTCGTGCTGGCGACGATCCTGCCGTCGGGCATCACCCGGGTGATCATCATCATCACGGCGCTCTTCTGGGCGTATCCGGCGAGGCTCGTCTACGGCGAGGTGCTCCGGCTGCGAGGGCGCGGCTTCGTCGAGGCCTCCGTCGCCTCTGGGGCAAGCGGCCGCTCGACGATACGGAGCCACCTGTTCCCCCACCTCATGCCCATGCTCGTGACCTACTCGCCACTCAACGCCGCCTCGGCCATCTTCTTCGAGGCGACGCTCAGCTACCTCGGAGCAGGAGTCAACCCTCCCACCGCTTCATGGGGAAACATGATCTCCGACGGCCAAAGCGCCCTCTCCATCGCACCCCACCTGCTCTATGAGCCCGGGCTGATGCTGCTCGTCACGACGGCCGCCTTCCTTCTCGTCGGCGAAGGCCTGAAGGTGCTCAACCCGGACCTCACGAGGTTGTCGTGGCTCGGCGCCTGATCGTCCGCCTCTTCCAGGGCGCGCTCACGATCTTCGGCGTGGCCGTGCTCACCTTCCTGCTCGAGTTCATCATCCCGGGGAACACGGCCCACGCCATCGCGCCGCGGGCGACCGCCGCCACACTGCGGGAGATCACGAAGACGCTCCACCTGAACGCCCCGCTGTGGGTGCAGTTCGGCGACTACATGAAAGGGCTCCTGCACGGGAACCTCGGCGAGTCCTACGTGCAGCGTGAGCCCGTCTCGACGCTCATCGGCCAGCGGCTCCCCGCGACGGCCCTGCTCGCCGGAGCCGGCGTCCTCGTCGAGGTCGTCGTCGGGGGGACGCTCGGCATCGCGGCCGGCCTCAAGCGCTGGATGTCTCGGGGAGTGAACGCCATAAGCCTCACGTTCCTCTCGATCCCGACGTTCGTGCTCGGCCTCTTCCTCCTCCTCATCTTCGGCTTCGACCTGAACATCGCCCCGGTGACCGGCGGGATGAGCTTCGGGGCTCTCATCCTCCCCGCCCTCACGCTCGGGCTCGGTGGCGTGCCCTGGTACGCCCAGCTCGTGCGCGACCAGGTCGCCGAGTCGCTCTCGTCGTCCTATGTGCGCACGGCCATCGCGAAGGGCCTGCCGGACCGTTGGATCATCGTGCGCCACGTGCTGCGCAACGCCTTCTCCCCGGCGCTCACCATGGTGGGCATGGACCTCGGCATCTTCATCTCCGGCGTCGTCGTCGTCGAGACCGTCTTCGGCTGGCCCGGCCTCGGCCAACTCGCCGTGCAGTCGCTCGACAGCCTCGACAGGCCGGTCGTGATGGGGGTCGCCCTCGTCGGCGCGACCGGCGTCGTCGTCATGAACATCGTGGTCGACTTCCTCCGGATGTACGTCGACCCGCGCACGAAGCTCGCAACCGCATGACGCTCGCCCTTTCGGTCGACGGTCTTTCCGTCTGGTACGGCGAAGAGAGGGCCGTGCACTCGGTGGCCCTCGAGGTGCCGGTGGGCAAGGTGCTCGCTCTCATCGGCGAGACCGGATCGGGCAAGAGCTCCGTCGCCCTCGCGGCCGCCCGCCTGCTGCCCCCCCGTGCCCGCATGGAGGGGCGGGTCCTCGTCGCCGGCGAGGAGATGTCGGCTCTCTCCGGGGCGCAGTTGCGGAGATTGCGTGGCGAGAAGGTCGGCTTCGTCACCCAGGACGCTCTGGCAGGGCTGAACCCGGTCATGCGCGTCGGCCGCCAGATCGCAGAGGTGTTCCAGTTCCACCGGAACCTCAACCGGCGTGAGTCGGCCGCAAGGGCGGTCGAGTCGATCGAGCAGGTGCGCATCCCCGAGCCGGCAGCCGTCGCGCGCCTCTATCCGCACCAGCTGTCGGGCGGCATGCGCCAGCGGATAATGATCGCCATCGCCCTCGCCTTGCGGCCACCCGTCGTCATCGCCGACGAGCCGACGACGGCTCTCGACGTGAGCACGCAGGCGGACATCCTCCGCCTCGTGCGCGAGCTGTGCGCCGAGCTCGGCACCGGCATCCTCTGGATCACCCACGACATGGGGGTCGTCGCCGAGGTGGCGGATCTCGTCGCCGTGATGTACGCCGGGCGGATCGTCGAGCACGGGCACGCGGCGTCGGTCTTCGATCGCCAGCAGCACCCCTACACGAGGGCCCTCCTCCGCACCCTGCACGACATGCGCGCCGGCCAGCCGGGCGACCCTCTCTTCCAGATCGAAGGCCAGCCGCCCTCGCTCAACACCGTCATCACCGGCTGCCCCTTCCACCCGCGCTGTCCGATGGCCACATCTCTCTGTGCCACAGAGGAGCCGGTGTCGCAGCGCTTCGGCGGCCTCGAGGGGACAGAGAGCGGCCTCGTCGCCTGCCATCACCTCGGCGACCAGGCGGGGGCCATGACGTGAGCCCCGACGACGCGGTCCTCTCGTTCGAGAACGTCACCAAGCGCTTCGGGCAGCGCGTGGCCGTCGACGCCGTCGACTTCGCCCTCACGAGAGGGCGTACCCTCGGCCTCGTCGGCGAGTCGGGCTCGGGCAAGACGACCTGCATCCGCCTCGCCCTCGGGCTCGAACGGGCGACGAGCGGCACGGTCTTCTTCCGCGGCGTTCGCCTCGGGCGCTCGAGGCGGTCGCTGAGGCCGGTGCGGAAACAGCTCGGTTTCGTCTTCCAGGACCCCTACGACTCGCTCGATCCCCGCATGACGCTCGAGCGCATCGTGGGAGAGCCGCTCAAGATCCACGGGGTCCGCCGATCCGAGCGCAGCGAGCGGGTGCGCGCCGCGCTCTCGGACGTCGGCCTTCCCGACGCGCCGCTCGACAGCTATCCGGCCCGCTTCTCCGGCGGGGGGCGGCAGCGGATAGCCATCGCCCGGGCGCTCGTCATGCAGCCGAGCGCGCTCCTCTGCGACGAGCCGACCGCCAGCCTCGACGTCTCGGTGCAGGCCCAGATCGTCAACCTGCTCCTCTCGCTCAAGCAGGCGCGCGGCCTCTCCATGATCTTCGTCAGCCACGACCTCGGCCTCGTCCGGCGCATCGCCGACGACATCGTCGTCATGTACGGCGGCCGTGTCGTCGAAGCGGGCTCCGCCGCCGGCATCTACGAGCGGCCGCGGCATCCCTACACGGCGGCCCTCCTCGCCGCCGTGCCGGGCGAGCACCCGCGGCGCAGGCGCATCACGTCCGCCCGCCGGGCGATCGGCGAGGCGTCGGGCTCTCCCGCCGTAGACAGCGAGCCGCCCGCGGCGGACGTGACGGGCTGCGTGTTCGCCGCCCGCTGCCCCCGAGCCGACCGCAGCTGCCGCACGACCCGTCCTGCGCTCGAGCTGCTCCCCGACGGGAGGAAGGTTGCCTGCTTCTTCCCGGTCGGCGAGGAGGGCACTTCGGACGCTGCCTCCGGGCCGGCCGACGGAGGCGAGGTCGTACCGGCTGTCCCGGTCGGTCCCCTCTCCGCGCACATGCAGGGTGCGGCCGGCGTCTCCGGCGGCGCGGCCGTGACGTCCGGCGTGGACGTGTCCCTCGACTGAAAGGAGCAAGCGCGTTGCACGTGGAGGAACGGTGGATCGAGATGCCAGACGGGCTGCGCCTCGCGGCTGACCTGTTCCTGCCGGACGGCGTGTCGCCGGACGGCGAGGCGCCTCCCGGCGGTCTGCCGGCCGTGCTCGAGTACCTGCCCTACCGCAAGGACGACGGCCGCCTGCGCACGTGGGACCTCTTCTCCTACGTCGTCGAGCGCGGCTACGTCGGCGCCCGGGTGGACGTCCGCGGCACGGGGCGAAGCGACGGCGTGCTGCCCGACCGTGAGTACTCCGAGCAGGAGCAGGAAGACGCCGAGGTGGTGATCGACTGGCTCTCCCGCCGGCCGTGGTGCAACGGAAGCGTCGGGATGTGGGGGATC
The DNA here is from genome assembly GCA_021791795.1 of Actinomycetes bacterium. GTDB lineage: Bacteria > Actinomycetota > Acidimicrobiia > Acidimicrobiales > Bog-793 > JAKATT01. The sequence goes on from JAJYVX010000099.1 coordinate 5,509, forward strand.
TCCTGGGGGGGCTTCAACTCCATCCACATGGCCATGAGGGAGACGACGCCGCAGGCGTTGAAGGCGATCGTCGCCTGCATGGCGACCGACGACCTCTTCCACGACGACATCCACTACATCGACGGCATGATGCACCTCGACGAGTACGCCGTCATGGTCGACCTTCTCAACACGATGCCGCCGGCCCCGGACTTCGAGCTCGGCGAGGAGACGCTCCGGGCGCGCTTCGACCAGCCGCCCTGGCTCCTCACCTGGCTGCGCCACCAGCGCCTCGACGAGTTCTGGGAGCGGGGCTCGCTCCGTCCCCGCTACGAGCGGCTGCACGTGCCGAGCTACGTGATCGGCGGCTACTTCGACGGGTACAGGGACTCCGTCGCGCGCATGATCGAGCACGCCGACGTGCCCGTGCGCGGCCTCATGGGGCCGTGGAACCACTCCTGGCCGCACGACGCCGTTCCGGGACCGGAAGTCGAGTGGCGGGCCGACGTCGTCCGCTGGTTCGACCGCTTCCTGAAGGACGTACCGAACGGGATCGAGGACGAGCCGGCATTCACCGTCTTCCTCCGCGATTCCTACCCCCCCGGCACCGCCCTCACCACGATCCCCGGCAAGTGGCTGTCCGAAGACACCTGGCCCGTGGCCCGCCTCGAGCACCGCGTCTTCCACCCGACCGCGGACAGAGCGCTCAGCCCCTCGGCCGGCGCAGCCGCGACCCATCTCCTCGCGTACGTCCCCTCGGCCGGCACGAACGCCGGTATGTGGTGGGGCGAGCTCACGCCGGACCAGCGCCCTGCAGACGCCTTCTCGCTCGTCTACGAGACCGGGCCGCTCGCCGAGCCGCTCCAGATCCTCGGCTTCCCCCTCGTCGAGCTGGCCGCTTCGGTCGATGCACCGAGCGCCCAGTTCTTCGCACGCCTGTGCGACGTGGCGCCCGACGGCTCGACCACCCTCGTCGCCGGCGGTGGCCTCAACGGAGCCCACCGGGAGTCCGAGTCCGAGCCGAGACCGCTCGAGCCGGGCGTCACCTACGACCTCTCCTTCGAGCTGCACTTCACCTCCTATGTCTTCCCCGCGGGCCACCGGATGCGGCTCGGCATCTCGAACTCGACCTTCCCGATGATCTGGCCCACGCCGTACCCGATGACGCTCTCGCTTGCAGTCGGCGGGGAGGCGGCCACCCGCCTCGTGCTGCCGGTGCTGCCCGGGCCGGACGGCGAGGGCCGCTCAGGCTCGCGCGAAGTCGAGCTGCCGCCGGCGAGCGGCACCGTGGGCATCGACGGCTTCGAGAACGACGGCTACATGCTGCCGCTCACCTGGACGCTTCAGCGCGACGAGGCCGACGGCGTGACGACTGTCCGCTGGGAGGGCAACGAGTCTGCGACCTACCCGTGGGCCGTTGTCGAAGGGATGGAGAGCCTCGAGTACACCGTCGCCGACGACGACCCCGCCCATGCCCGCGCCCGCGGAGAGGCGAGGACGGACGTGGTGACGTCTTCGGGCCGCAAGATCACGTTTCGCCATGACTTGACGATCGAGGGCGACGAGGAGTCCTTCGCCTTCGACTACAGACGCCAGCTCTACGAAGGAGGCGAGCTCGTGCGAGAACGAAGATGGGAAGAGCGCCTGCCGAGGGACCACCAGTGAGCGCCCTCGCGCGGGCCGGGAAGAACCGGCCCATCGAGGTCGTCCACCTCTCCGGTGGAGCCTTCGAACGGGGCGTCGCCCACGGCAGGGCGGTGGCCGACCGCCTCGAGTACTACTGGGGCGAGCTGATGAAGGACGTGACCGACCGCTCGGCCGACCCGATCGGCAAGGACGAGCTGCGGCAGTGGGTACTCGAGCGGTGCGGTGCAGCTCTGGCGCTCGCACCCGATCTCGAGCAGGAGATCCGCGGTATCGCCGAAGGGGCAGGCGTCGCCTACGAGCTCGCACTCGGCGTCAACTTCGGCGAAGAGGTCTGCCACCTCGCCTCGTCGAAGGGCATGGCGTCGAGCAGGCCGACCGAGCGGTGCCTCAGCATCGTCGTCCCGCCCGAACAGAGCGCGACCGGCGACTACCTCCTCGCCCAGACCTGGGACGGGCCTGACTGGACACCTGACCCCGTGCTCTTCGTGGTCGACGAGGAAGCCGGTCGGTCCGCTTACCTGTCGGACGGCGGTTGGGTCGGAGGCGTCGGGTTGAACGACCGCGGGGTCGGCTCGGTCCACACCGGGGTCGGGACGACGAACGACGGCACGCCCGGTCTCCCCTACCCGTTCATCGCCCGGCGGATCCTCCAGTCCGACTTGCTCGAAGAAGCTGCCGGCAAGGTGGTGGAGGCTCCGGCGACAGCCGGCTGCCACTACATCGTCGCGGGCGGTGGGCGCGCTCTCGACGTCGAGATAGCCGGCGCGGCCAACGCGGTGATGCCTCTCAGCGGGCCGGTCTCGACGTGCGCCCACTTCTCGGCGCGTGACCTCGAGGCGCTCGAGACCGAGGCGGACGCCCGCCAGGTGAGCGAGTACCGCACCACCCGCCTGCTCTCACTGCTCGCGCAACGGGCACCGATCGGGCCGCTCGAGCTGTTCGACATCATGTCCGACCATAAGGAGGGCGCGTCCGGGGCGATGGTGTGCCGCCATCCGGCGACGGACAGGGTGGAGGGGCGGTCGCTCGGTGCGCTCGTCGTCGACATGGCCGCCGCCGAAGTCTTCGCCCGGGCCGGGAACCCGTGCGAAGAGCGGCCATTGGGCTCTGCAGCGCTGCGCTAGCGCCATGGCCGCGACACCGAGCGAGTGGGCCGCCCGAGTCCACCCCCCGCTTCGCCCGACCGAGGCTCACCTACGCCGTGCCCGGCCCGCCCGGCCGCAGCGCGCCGGGGCTCGGCAGCTCAAGAAGCAGGACCGGCTCGTAGACATCGCCATGTCCTACTTCGCCGAGCACGGCTACGAGCGCGCCCGCGTAGAGGACATCGCGCGGGAGGCGGGAGTCTCCAAGGGTGCCGTCTTCGGCTACTTCGGGAGCAAGACCGGACTCTTCCTCGCCACGTACAAGGCGGCTCTCCGTAGCTTCCACTCGTACCTCGACGCACCGGGCGAGGTGCTCGGGGCTGGTTTCTTCGCGACTGTGAGCTACTGGCTCGAGCGGACCACGCATCTCATCCAGGAGTCGTACGCCCCCTACCGCGTGTCGCTCATCGGCTACTACTGCTCCGACGTCGAGCTTCGCCGGGAGATCACCCAGTTCCTCCTGCGGGAGGACCCTTACGGGACCCGGGCCTTCATCGACTTCGGCATCGACCGGGGAGAGGTGCGCGACGACATCGACGTGAAGACGATCACGTCTCTTTTCGGATGGGTGATGGACCACTGCCAGGACGCCGTCGTGGCAGAAGAGCTCGACCCCGGGCTCTTCGGCGGCAACACCGCCACGCCCGAGGACCGCCACCGACGCTACGAAGAAGTCGTCGAGCTGCTGCGAAGCGCGATCGGCGCTCGCTAGCGCTATCAGGGTCCCGGTCCGGACGGCCGGGGCAGAGCTAGGTGCCGTCGCGTTCGATCGAACGGCTCCATGCCTTGGCGAACACCCGCGTCGTTCCCTCGAATGCGTCGATGGCGTTCGTGACGTGGAAGCGCTCGGCATCTGCGGAGAGGGTGCTGGCAGTCTTCACCCTGGTCCTCCACTCGCCGCGGCCGAGCTCGATCTCGCGCTCGCAGGTCACGAGCGCCGACAGGGGATCACCGTCGACGATCTCCCAGACATCCCTGCCCCGTTCCGAGTACTCGATGCCCGACTCGAGCAGCCGCATCTTCGGAAAGTTCGAGGCGTGGGCCACCACTCGGGACAGCCCGCTCTTCGCATCGCGGAACAGCGAGCGCTCCTCGCTCTCCCCCGGCGCAGCGCCGAGCACATGGGGCGGTGCCGGGGCAGCTTCGGGCACGGAGAAGTGCGCCGGCACCGGCGGATCCTCGATGCCTCGCCGCCTCACCGGCAGGCGCAACGCGGAGCGGGCATCGGTGCTGATAGCGAGGGTGACCGTCTTCGGCGAAGGCCAGGCGAGAGGCCAGTAAGTCGGCGAGATCGAGAGACGCAGTCGGTGCCCGGCCGGGACCGCGTAGGAGATCGAGTCGAGGAGGAGCTCGACGCTGTAGCGCTCTCCGGGGATGAGCGGAACGGCCCTCTCGTGACCCGAGCGGTGCGTCAGATTCAGGATCCCCCGGGTGATGAGCGTGGAGGCGCCGTCGGGCCACACGTCGCACAGGCGGGCGGCGACGAGTGCCTGCGGCTCGTCCGCGCTGAGCTCGACTTCGAGAAAGGGTCTGCCGAGGATCTCGAGGGAGTCCTCGAGTGGAGCGGAGGTGAAGGCGAGCGAGCGACCGTCATCGGCGCCTTGGTCGGCCGGGTAGTCGAGCGGTCCACCCGAGCCGCACCACGGACCGGCGTCCGCCACAACCGCCTCGCTCCCGCGGATCTGCAGCACCTCCCCGTCACCCGGCTCGGGCTGGAGGGCGCCCGGTGCCGCGAGGTGGAGCGACGTCGACGACACGTTCGGGCTCGGCCATGAAGGCTCGGCGATCCAGCGCCCTGACCGCACCGGGACCGACGGCCTCGGTCGAATTGCGTCCTGCGCGTAGATGCGCAGCTTCGGCTCCGTCATGATCCCGTTGTCGATGCCCTTCAGATGGCAATCCCACCAACGCACAGCCTCCTGGAGGAAGCCGATCGCCGGGCCCGGCGACCCGTCATGGGGATAGAGGTGACCCCACGGACCGATGAGACCCTTGCTCGGCCCTCGGTGACCGGCGAGGAAGCGCAAGATGGCATTGCGGTAGCCATCGCTCCAGCCGCCGACCATGTAGACCGGGCAGGTGATAGCCGAGTAATCCTCACAGACGGAGCCTTGTTTCCAGTAGCCATCGCGGCACTGGTGGTCGAGCCACGCTTCGACAAAAGGCGGTGTGCGATCCATGCGCTCGAGCCAGCGTGCTCGCCAGCTCGGTCCGACGATCGCCGGGTCTGGCGGGCGGGCGTTGTACGCGAGCATGACCGATGCCCAGTCGAGCATGTCGACGGCCTGGACACAGCCCCCGATGTAGTGGACGTCGTCTGCATACCGGTCGTCGGTCGAGGCGACGCTGATCACCGCTCGAAGCTCCGGTGGGGCCAGCGCGGCGATCTGCAGTCCGTTGAACCCGCCCCAGGACTTGCCGATGATGCCGACGGGTCCGCTGCAGAACGGCTGGGCTGCCAACCACCTCAGGACTTCCAGACCATCCGACTGCTCGAGGGGAAGGTACTCGTCCTCGAGGATGCCGTCGGAGTCGCCCGATCCCCGCAGATCGACTCTCACCGAGGCATACCCATGACCGGCGAAGTAGTGGTGTATGGGTGCGTCACGCAACGCCGTGGCATCGCTCTTGCGGTAGGGGATGTACTCGAGCACCGCAGGAACCGGGGAGTCCTCGCTGTCCTCCGGGAGCCACATCCTCGCCGAGAGGCGAGACCCGTCCGACAGCGGGATCCACACGTGATCGATCCGACGGACTGCCCGTGGGAAGTGTGTGGCAGTACGTGACGGAGCTGCTTCACCAGGCACGGTCGGAAGGTAGCAGTCAACCGTCAGGCACGCCGAGAGGTGCCTGCGGGCTCGGGGGGCACGGGGGGCACGGGGGGCACGGGCCCGTCGGCGGGCT
>JAJYVX010000100.1 GCA_021791795.1 Actinomycetes bacterium
AAGACCATCCGATTCTACGAGCAGCAAGGCTTGCTCCAACCCGGCGAACGCACACCGGCAGGTCACCGCACATACGGTCAGCACGCGCTCGATCGCCTGGCCGTCGTCCGAGCCGGCCAAGCCATCGGGTTCACCTTGGGGGAGCTTCGCGAGGTCATCGTCTGCCGCGACGGCGGCCAAGTACCGTGTAACCATGTCGCCACGCTGTTGGAGCACAAGGCGGTGGAGGCCACCGTCATGCACATCGCGGGCCTTCACACGACGCCCTTCAGACCGACTCCGGGCGGTCGTGCCCCGGCCGCGGGCGGAGGGCACACCAGACCTCATAGTGGTTGCCGCGCAACCCGAGCCACGAGTGTTGAATACGTGACCATACCGAGCCCGAGTTCACAAACCTCCATGAGGTGACGCGTAGCGGCGTCCACTACGTCGCCCGTGGGAAGATGCGACAGGGTAGCGGTGAGGGAGGTGCTGTAACACTCGGTCAGCGGGAGGAACCGACGACACGGTGTGGAATCTAGTGACCATCCAAAGCGCGGTGGAGCCCGCGCAGTGTATGGTAGACCGCATGCGGTCCAATGGCTCCTGGATCAGGCGCTGCCTGCCCGGGAGCCTTTTGGCGTACCTCGCCAGAGGCGATTGGTAGGAGCGCACCGAGGCGGTGGTCTCCATTACGGTCTGGTGGCCGGACACAGACTCGCTCGGCGTCCCGCACCTGCCGAAAGCGACGAACGCATGGATGGAGGCGCTGAGCGTTACGGGGGCATGCATGCTATGTGCTGGCCGGCGCCTGGCGGCCACGACTTACCTGGACCGGCTCAACGCCTCAACCCGCAGGCAGCACGCACAAGCGCCATGCATCTGCCTGGAACACGGTCTCCTGGTCCGCCGCTTCGCATCGCCGGCCGTGCAGGCATCCGTCTGGGCCGCCGAGCTTGACGCCGTGAGTGGTCGGGCGCGTCCCGACCACCTTCCGCGTCGCCCGTATGGCGATTCGCAAGAATGTGCCGTCTGCGCCTTCGAGAGGGACCACCTGGCCCAGCTCGTCTTGGCCGTGACGAAATGGCTGGCAACACCATTCGGGCAGTCCACGGCCCTCGCTCACCCGTGGACGTTCTGCGTGCCGCATGCCCGGGTCGTGCGCCACCACATCCCGAGGCAGTTGGCGCAACGGTTGGAGGCCCTTCGGCGCGCGACCATCTTTCAATGGGTCGACCGCGATAGCCAGCCTGAAGACGTATCGCGCCCCGTGCGCCTTCTGTACGGCGACGCACTCGTCCCGCCTCGGTGGACGCCGCGTCCGAGTGGGGATCTCCGCGGTGCCCATCCGCCGGCAGATCCGGCGCACCAAGTCGACGAATGCCCCGGCTGCACGGCAGAGCGCCTCGCGCTGGGCCGCGAGGTGCGGGTGTTCGACCATTTGAGCACAGGGACGAGGTCAGGAACGCTGACTGAGCCACGCAGAACCTGCAGGATGCACGCGCACGCACTGGCCACCGCCGCGAGCACGGCGGCTACCAAGACCTTCGTCGCAACGGTGGCCGGTTGGATGGTTGCCGAGGGGCCGCGCGTGGGCGACCGCGCCGGATGCACGGTGTGTGAGCGTTGGGTGCGACGCGAGCGCCGACTCCGGCGCATAGGGCAGAAGACCTGGGGAGCGCGAGCGTCCCCCTTGTCAAAGTCAGGACCAGTCTGGTGTTTGCGCCATGTCGCAGAAACCTGGCGGCCTCGCCTTGCCACACGCTCCGGCGCTACGGAGGCCGTCTGGGCACGGGCGCGGAGGCAGTGCTCCTTTGATGCCAAGGGGCTGGCCAACGCGGTCCATCAACCGTTACAGCCGACGGTCGGTGAGGATCTGGCTCGAACCATCGACTGCGCTGTCACGGACTGCCTGGGCCACGTCGAGCCCGGTCGATCTCCTGGGCTGCCGGACGGAATCCGCGGCTGGACCCCGTTCGTACCGCCCACGCCTCCATGGTTGTAAGTTGCCCCTCTGGAGAGGAGAGAAGCATCTTGACCGTACTGGACCTTCCCGATGGCAAACGGCTTACTCTGTCTCACGCCATGTTCGGCTTCAACGGAACGCTTGCGGTGGACGGCTGCATCGACGGGAGCGTGGTCGGGCCCCTCAAGCACCTCGCACGAAAGCTGACGTGTGTTGTGCTGACCACAGACACGTACGGCACAGCCGAACGCGCCGCCTCGGAACTGGGTCTGGCCCTCTTCCGGGTCGCCGACGGATTGGAAAAGGCTAGACTTCTCAACGAGTTGCGGCAAGGTGCTGGAAGTCGCACGGGCATTGTGGCGGTCGGCAACGGTAGAAGTGACGCCGGCATGTTGCGTGTCGCGAACCTCAGCATATGCGTCGTGGGCAGAGAGGGAGCGGCCAGTGGTGCCCTCCTCATCGCGGACGTCGTCGCGACGTCGGGTCAAGCTGCACTCCAGCTTCTCTTACACCCCAACAGACTTGTCGCAACACTTCGCTCTTAATGCACTCAGCTGAGATCCACCTTCTAGCGGGTGTTCGGGAGGTATACCAGCGTGGAGAGGACACTGGCCGTCAGGCTCACTGAGGGTGAAGAGGCAGAGATCATGGTGTTTTGTTCGAAAACGCGCATGACGCCGCGTGAAGCGCTGCTCGCGCGTGCTCGCAGCTCGGTACCGGAAGTGACGGCCAAGGACCTGGAACGGGCCCGGCACGACGCTTACATGCAGGGGCGCGCGGCCGCGTGCGCTGAGTTACGGCGCGAACTGGCGAAGACGGCGGAGGCTGTGACACGAGCGCAACACTTTGCCGAAGAATACGCCGAGGGAGTGGCCTGGCTCGGGGAGAGACGACGCTGTACTGCATCGCTCTCTGCAGCCGGAAGGTGTACAAGGGCCGGGCACCCGCGCTACGATTCGCACAGAGCGCGGTGGAGTTCGCGCGGCACCTTGACCCGTCAATCGGGTCCAATGACTCCTGGCGTACGTGGGCGCCAGGAGTTGGTTGTCTGCCCCTGCGCCGAATGGATGCGCCAAGACGCCGTGGCCGGAGGGAGGCTGAGCGTGCGAAGTGTGAGCATACTGTGGCCGGAAGGCCGACCCGTGTCCCAGCCCATACCCCAGGCACCGGCGTACTTTGGCGACCTGAACCTCGATCAGGTCGTCGCCGGCGTTGCGAGCAAGGACCCCGGGGCCGAGCTCCTCGGGTCGGTCCTCTGCGACCACGTGCGTGACGTCGACACAGTGCGCTATCGCCAAGAGGTCTTTCGCGATCTCGGGGACGGGGAGCTTCTCACCCACCTCTACCAGTTCGCCCAGGCGATGACGCAGGTGGAGAGCCACCTCGCGCAGCTGGCGAAGATGTCGTTTCCCTATCAGCGCGCCGCCTGGTTCCTCGACGCCTCCACGCTGTACTGCGACGCCGTCCGGGCTCTGGCGGCCAACCTGGATGGCGCCTCCCATACCTCGCGGGCGCTCGCGGCCTTCCGCGCCTTCGTCGTCCCCTACGCCTCGTCCAGGACGTTCTTGACGCTCGTCGCCGATACGGACGCACGCAGGGCCTCGCTTGCCAAGATCCGCTATTGCGTGCGCATTCGCGGCGGACGCGTGGAGGTGACGCGCTACGAAGGACAGGCCGACTACAGCGAGGAGGTCCTGAAGACCTTCGAGCGCTTCAAGCAGGGAAGCACGAACGACTACCGGCTCCTCTACCGCACAGGTCCAGGCATGGACCACATCGGCGGCCAGATCCTGGAGCTCGTCGGGCGCCTGTTTGATGATGAGTTCACGGCGCTGGACCACTTCTGCGAGGCGCACGCTGCATTCCCGGACGAGACGGTGCGTCGCTTCCATGCGGAACTTCGCTTCTATCTCGCCTATCTCGCCTATGTCGAGCCTCTTCGCAGTGCAGGCCTTAGGTTTTGCCTGCCGGCGGTGAGCGCCACCTCGAAAGAGATCGCGGCGACCGAAACGTTCGACCTCGCCCTGGCGCACAAGCTCGTGTCCGAGCGAAAGCCGGTGGTGACGAATGACTTCCACCTGGCCGGCGCCGAGCGGACGTTCCTCGTCTCGGGCCCGAACCAGGGCGGCAAGACCACCTTCGCCCGCACGTTCGGGCAACTGCACCATCTCGCGGGCGTCGGCTGTCCCGTTCCGGGGCGTCAGGCGTCACTCTTTCTCTTCAACCGCCTCTTCACGCACTTCGAGAGGGAGGAAGACCTCGCCACCGGGACTGGCAAACTCGAAAGTGACCTCGTGCGTATGCGCGACATCCTCACTGCCGCGACGTCGGACAGCGTCATCATCATGAACGAGACCTTCACGTCGTCGACCATGCTCAAGGACGCACGCTTCCTCAGCCGGAAGGTGCTGGAGAAGGTCGTGCAGCTCGACCTCGTCAGCGTCTTTGTGACCTTCGTGGACGGTCTCAGCGACCTGAGCGACTCGATCGTCTCGATGGTGAGCACAATCGTACCGGAGAACCCGTCGGAGCGAACGTTCAAGGTGGTGCGCGGGCCGGCGGGCGGGCTCGCATACGCGCTGGCCGTGGCGGAGAAACACGGTCTCACGTACGACCGCTTGCGGCGAAGGCTTACCGTATGAAGGTCCACCTGCTGCATGAAAGCCGGGACTTCGACTTCACGGCCGATCCGCCCGCCCAGCACGAGGACCTCACGCAAGACCTCGACCTCCCCACCTTGCTCCGGGCCATGGCGGGTGACGACAACTACCTCCTCGACGTGGCGAGGCGGGTTGTGCTCGCCGGCCTTGCCGACCCGGCGGAGGTTCTCTACCGCCAAGCGGTCCTCGCCGACTGCATGGCTCAGCCGGACATCGTGCGGGACATCTACGCGATCGCCGTCGCCATGGTTCAGGATAAGACGAGCCGCTGGTGGCACGTCTCCTCGAAGAACCCGGCATGGACTCTGTCCAGCGCCGTCCAGTACCTGGAGGTGGCCCTCTCTCGACTCAAAGAGCTGCGCGGCATCGCGGACGAGCGCTCGGGCCGGGTCGAGTCGGCCGGCTTCAGGGCGTTCTTCCGAAGCCTCCAGACGGAGCTGGACGACGAGTACTTCCAGGTTGTGCGGCGGCACCTTCGGCAGCTCCAGTTCCGCGAAGGCGTCCTGATCAGTGCTCGTCTGGATCGGGACAATAGCAGCATCGACCTCGTCCTCCGGGCCCAGAATGACGAGCGGCAGGGCCTCCTTCAGCACCTTGGCCTGGGTAAGCGGGAGGCGTACTCGTTCACGGTGCCGACGCGCGACGACGCGGGCTGGCAGGGACTCGAGAATCTCAAGAGCCGAGCGATCAATCGAGTGGCCAACGCCGCCGCGCAGTCCGCCGACCACATCCTGAGCTACTTCGCCATGCTCCGAGCAGAACTCGGCTTCTACCTCGGCTGCCTTCGCCTGCGCGAGCAGTTGATCGGGAAGGGGGTGTCCATCGCCTTCCCGGCGCCAGCACCCTGGCGGCCGGCCCGGTTTGCGGCCACGGGACTGCGGGAGGTCTGCCTCGCCCTGCGCAGCGACGAGCCCGTGGTGGGCAACGATGCCGATGCGAACGAGAGACCCTTGGTTATCGTCACCGGCGCGAATTCGGGCGGGAAGTCCACCTTTCTACGCAGCGTCGGCCTCGCCCGCCTGATGCTCGGGTGCGGCATGTTCGTCGCGGCCGAACGCCTCGAGGCCAGCGTCCTGCCTGGCGGCGTGTTTACGCACTTCGCGCGGGAAGAGGATCGGAGCATGACGAGCGGCCGCCTGGACGAGGAGCTCACGCGCATGAGCACGCTCGCCGACCGTCTCCGCCCGGGTAGCCTCGTGCTCTTCAACGAGTCCTTCGCGTCCACGAACGAGCTCGAAGGCTCCGAGATCGCCCGCCAAGTCGTTCGCGCCCTCCTCGAGGCGGACATCCAGGTCGCGTTCGTCACCCACCAGTTCGACCTCGCCGACGGCTTTCACAAGTCGCACGCGGATAGCGCGCTGTTTCTTCGCGCCGAGCCGGGCCTTGGGGGGCAGCGGACCTACCGGCTGGTCGAGGGACCGCCACTCGCCACCAGCTTCGGCGAGGACCTCTACTACCGCATCGGCGGCTGGCTGGACGAGACCCCGTCCGAGGCTCCGCCGCCCGGCAGAGAGGTGCTCCGCAGCCCCGTCGGTCGGCCGGACAGCTGAGCGAGGTCGGCGCGAGGAGGATGGTCGCTTCTGCCGTCCCGCCGTCCCGTGCATGGCCCAACCGACGGTCTCCGGGGCTCCCGGCGGACACCGTCATTTGCCAGCTAGACCTCGCCGCGGTCGTCGCCGTCTCGGGGATCGTCTTCCCTCCCGCCGAACACGTGCCGATACAGGCGAGTAGGCCCGAGGAGTTACACCCCGAGCCTCTCTCAGAACCGGACGTGAACCTCTCAGCTCATCCGGCTCCCCTTATCCCGCCGCTGGGCGTACCCCCATCTGCCAGTGCAGGAACAGGGCCGGCTGCCGCCGCGCCACCGACCCGAGCCAATGGGTGGCTCGCAGTTGGCCGCGAGCAAGCTTCTTGTACTTCAGTTTTGCCCACCGAGCCAGTTGTCGGTCGATGTAGAGGAGCACGTTGTACAACTCCGACTTGTAGAACCGGCCGTAGTACTGGATCCAGCCGCGAATGATCGGGTTGAACATCCGCGAGAGGTCGTCCACGGTCTTGTCGGATTTGAGGTGCATCCGCCACTTGTGCACGGTTTCCCGCATCGCCGTTTGGGCGTTGCGGCTCACCGCCGGGCTGAAGTTGATAAAGAACCTGCCCGCGCTGTTCTTGGACCGTCGCGGTCGGAACGTGTATCCGAGGAAGTCGAAACTCGTGTTCGGGTACGACTTTCGTCGGTCATCGTCCTGGCAGTAGACAATCCGGGTCTTCTCCAGATTCAGTTCCAGTCCGCACTCGGCCAGCCGCGTCTCCAGATCCGCCTTCAGCTTTTCAGCATCGGCCTCTGTCCGACAGTGCACCACTCCGTCATCGGCGTAGCGCTCAAATGGCTTGTCTGGGTGCGTCCGGGTCATCCACGCATCGAAGGCGTAATGGAGAAACAGGTTTGCCAGCACGGGGCTTACCACCCCGCCCTGCGGAGTCCCCTTTCCCCTCGCCTCGACCGTGCCATCCAGCATCTGGAACGGCGCTCGCAACCAGCGCTCGATGTAGAGCACAACCCATGGATTGTCCGTGTGCCACCGCACGGCCCGCATCAAGAGATCGTGGTCGATGTTATCGAACAGCCTTCTCACGTCGAACTCCAGAACCCAGTCATACTGCCAGCAACGCCTGCGCGTGACACCCAGCGCCTGAATCGCGGATCGCCCCGGCCGGTACCCATACGAATCGGGGTGGAACACAGGCTCCACCAGCGGCTCAAGGGTCATCTTCACGACCATCTGGGCAACGCGATCGGCCACTGTGGGCACGCCGAGCATTCTGGAGCCGCCCGCCTTCTTGGGTATTTCTACCGCTTTCACGGGCGGCGGGAAGTAACTCCCCGACGACATCCGGTTCCAGATCTTGTAGAGGTTGTTCTTCCGATCGGCCTCGAACGCCTCGATACTCTGACCGTCGATCCCGGCTGCCCCCCGGTTCTCTTTCACCCGGCGAAAGGCATCCAAGACCAACTGCTTGGGAATCGCATACGGTTTGGGTGTATCCATCGGCTCCTCCCTCTCGGTTGGCCGTGGCCTTCCTGGGATAAGTGCGCCCCTTCGCTTCGCTCCCGTTACGGAGCCTCATCGCTACTACGAGCGCATCCGTCCCTGCGCGCCGCATCGGTTTCGGCCCTCGCGGGTCTTCCGCTTGTGGCCATCCCTTGGCATCGGCGCGCAGGTTCACACGTTCCACACCAGAGCCTGTGCCTTGTTCCTGCCGCCTCCATGCCGGTCACCATCTGGCCAATCAGCAGGCGCCCGCCAGACTCGTCCCGGGTTAACGATGACCCCCCGGTTTTGGTGACGTCCCTACGCTTTCGACACGTTGTCAGCGGTTCACTGATGTTCAGCTCCAAGGCACGCACCTGACGGGGTCAAGCCCCGCCTTTTCCGTGACGCTCACGACCTCGGCGTTCTCCTCAGCCGCTCACGGTGGTTTGAGACCTCCTCCTGCAAGGCGATCCCGAGGGGCCCTCCCTCATCTCTGGAATGGCACCGCGTCAGGCTGTTTAGGCAGCCATCCGCGTTCGTGTCGCACCGTCGTCCGCGTAGCTCGTCTCGAGCGGCGGGCCGGGCAGAATCCGAAACGTCCGCTCGCCGTCCGCAAGCCGCTCCGCACGTAGGAAGAGGCCGCCGTCACGGCCTTCGGCCGCCCATGCCCGCGCGAACGAGTAGAGGTGGGTGACAAACACGACCCGAACGCCCCTCTCCGAGAGGGCGCCGATCACTTGGCGTGCCAGCTCAGATCCCTCCGCCTCGTTGGTCGAGGCGAATGACTCGTTCAGAAGCAAGACGTCGTCGACGTCCAGGCGCTCCACGATGGCCCGCAGACGTCTGAGTTCCTCGTCCAGGCGGCCTCCGGTCATCGACGGATCCTCCTCTCGCGGGAAGTGTGTGAAGAGGCGGCCGCTGAGGCTTGCGTGGAACTCCCCCGCGGCCACGAACATGCCCGCCGCCATCATGCACTGAGCCTGACCGAGGGCGCGCAGGAAAGTGGTCTTGCCACCCCGGTTGGCGCCAGTGACGACGATCGGCGAGCGCCCGTCCGCGTCGAGGTCGTTCGCGACGACGCTTGCGCCCTGGCGCAGGGCCAGGCTCACCTCCACCAGCGCCCGGACACGCAGTTCGCGCGTCGCGGCTGGGTGGGCAACGGGACGGCAGACCCCGATGCCGAGCGTCCGGAGCGTTTCCTCAAGGCGCGCGCAGCCGAGGTAGAAGGCGAGCTCGGCGCGCAGCTGGGTGAAGAATGCGAGCATGTGGTCGTTCGCCTGCGCGAGGGCGTTGGCCGCTTCGTTTACGGCAGCGTCCCGGATCTCGCGCAGGGCGCTGTGACCGCTCTCGTCGCGCGCGGCGATGGTGAAGCTCAGGCCGTCGTCACGTTCGCCCACGATCCGGTCAAGCCAACGCCGTCGACGCGCCTTCGGCCGCCGAAGGGTTAGATCGACGCCGCGATTGCCCGGCCCCAGGCGCGCGCTCAGGAGTAAGCCACCGTCGCTGGACAGCTCCTCGCGGTGGCGCTCGACCGCCGCGAAGAAGTCGTCGGTCAGCTCGGCGAGAACCGTCGTGAACAGGCGCCCGAACGCGTCCGAGCGGAATGCGGTTCGCATTTCCTCAGCCAGGGTCCGCAGGCGCCGCAATGTCTTCGCGATCGCCTCGATCACGCGCAGGGCGCCAAAGAGCGTTGTGCCGGGAGAGTGGGAGTACAGGCGCAGGAAGCCGAGGTTCCGAACGTCCTGGAGACCCTGGCCCGCGCACTCGTATAGGGCGCGCACCGCGTCGCGATGGGCGAGGCAGTCGGCAAGCGCGTCCTGCCGGTACCCGACCACGGCCGGTTCGGCGCTCGTCGCAGCGAGGAGAACCTGGCGCGCGACTTGAAGGAAGAGCGTATCGCCGCCAGCCATTGCCATCAGGATCGGCTCGAGGGTGAGGTCTTCCACTAGCGCCTCGCTCTCCGGCGGCATCGCTGCGCCCAGGTCCAGATCGCGGTCGGGATGGAGGAGATGGACCTTCACGTCTCGAGCACCTCCCTGAGCGACGCCGGGTCGAGGCCGTGTCGGCGTGCGAGGGCCAAAGCATAGGCCACACCTCCGGGCGGCCGACGCTCGACGTGGAAGGTCGGTGTGAGATCGCCCGCGCTCACGGCCGCCAGGCTCACCGCGCCCGGCGCCTCGGCCAGGTCTTCGATGAACGTCACCCAGAGATAGCGGGCGCCGCTCGCCGCGAGTCGCTTCATGACGCGTCGGCCGAGGCGCGCAGCGTCGCCGAGCGTCGTGCCGGCCAGCATCTCGTTGATCACGACCAGGCATTCCGGCGTGGCCCGCGCGAGGATATCGCGTATCCGCACGAGCTCGTCCTCGAGCCGGCTGCGCGCATCCTCACCCGCCCGCTCTGCCCGCTCGAAGTGCGTGAGCACGGGCCCGATCGCCCCGAGCCGCGCCTCGGACCCGGGGACCGGACAGCCTAGCGCCGCGAGGACGTGGAGCTGGCCGACCGCGCGTGCGAATGTGGTTTTGCCACCATGGTTGGGACCGGTGATGATGAACGCCCGCTCCGCCGGCGCCGCCGAGAAGTCGCTCACCACCGCCTTCTTGCCTTCCAACGCGAGGGCGTGGGCAAGGACCAGGTCGAAGCCGTCCCGCCAGACACATGCGCCGTCGGGGTCGTCGACCTCGGGATAGCACGTCGGCAGCCCCGCCTCCCGCACGGGCTCCAGGTACGCCAGATAGCGCAGGTAGAAGCGCAGGTCCCGGTCGAACGCGCCCAGCACGGGATCGACGAACGAGGCATCGTCCGGACCCTGGCCGCGCAGCGCCGCGAGCCGCCCAAAAACGTTGGGAAATAGGGCCGCGACGCGCTCGAGGATCTCCCCCTCCACATGGTTCATCTCCGCCGGGGCGGACACACGAATGCGATAGTCCCGTGCCGCACCGCCCCGAAACGGCGCAAAGGTGCGAGCCACGTCGGCGGACGCGTCCTCTTCGTCGCCGTACGGCAGCACGGTTACGCGCGGGCCCCGGATGCGCACAGCGTAGCGCATGGCGGAGAGCGCCTGCCGCAGCGCCGACGCCTCGTTGGCCAACGCGGGGAACGCCCCGCCAATGCGCAAGGCATGAACGTGACCGGCCACCGCGTCGAGGCCCGCAGAGGTGCCAGCCGCGCGCGAAGCGGCGTCGTCGAGGGCAGCGACCGCCTCCGTGT
>JAJYVX010000101.1 GCA_021791795.1 Actinomycetes bacterium
ACCGTTCGCCGCGAGGAGGATCAGCCCGGCGCCGGCGCCGGCGCCGGCGCCACAGCCGCAGCCGCGGCCCCGGCCGCGGCTGACGCTGTGGCCGCGGCCGACGCCGCGGCGACAAGCGGTATCTCGGCCGTCACAACGGTCCCGCTGCCTCGGCCAGAGCGCACGTCGAGCGATCCGCCGATGAGCAGCGCCCGTTCACGCATGCCGAGAAGGCCGAAGTGGTGGTCCTCCCCGCGCTCCGCCTCGGCCGGGTCGAATCCGTGCCCGTCGTCTTCGACTGACATCTTCAATGAGTCCAGGCCGAAGTCGAGAGAGATCGCGACCGACGACGCCCCGGCATGGCGCAGCGTGTTGCTCACCGCTTCCTGCGCTATCCGGAACAGACTCAGCTCCTCGTCGGGCGGGAGGCGAACCTGGTCCCCGGTCACGTCGATCACGGTCTGCACCTCCCCCGTCGTCTCGACTTCGTCGAGCATGCCGCGCAGCGCCGCGACGAGACCGAGCTCGTCGATGCCTGCCGGCCGAAGGCCACGGGTGAGCTCGCGGAGTCGCCCGACCACGTCGAGCAGCTCGGCCCGTGCATCGGATGCGCCCTCCGCCGAGCCCTCGTGGGCCACCTGAGGCTCGGCCGACTCGAGGCGGCGCGCAAGCTGGATGAGCCGCTGCAGGGGATCGTCGTGCAGATCCCTTGCGACGCGTCGACGCTCCTCCTCCTGGGCACGCAACAGCTCATGGGCGAAACGGCGCTCGGCGACTCGGTGCTCGAGCTCGAGCGCACTCGCCCGGTCGCGCTGCATGCGCTCGCGCTCCACGTAGACGCCGGCGAAGACCGCCGCGCCGAGGACGAGCGCCAGCTCGACGAGGTCGTCGTCCGGATGACCGCGGCCGTCCGGCAGGGCAAGGTCGGGAAGCCAGAGAAGGATCGCCCAGAGCGCGGTCGCCGCCGAGCCGGAGAGCCCGTAGCGGAGAGCCGCGTAGCCCACCGGCACGAGGAGAAGACCGACGGGCACCCCCGTCGGGAACGATCCCTGGCCGCTCGAGCTGTGCAGGTCGACGACGAGATGGAGCACGGCGATCACTACCACCATCGCCTGGACGGTCCAGAAGCCGGCCTGCTTGAGGGGAGGGTGCCGCAGCCGGGCGACGATGTCGCGCAGGCGGATCTCAGCCGAGGCCATGATCGCCGCGCGTGAGCCGCTCCACCGACGCGAGATGGCTGTCGATCGCCCGCAGAACTGCTTCGGTCCTCGATCGCACACCGAGCTTGGTGAGGATGTTCGACACGTACGTCTCGATCGTCCGCACGCCGAGCTGGAGGTCGACTGCTATCTCCTTGTTCGACTTGCCCCGCGCCATCAGCTGCACGACGTCGACCTCTCTCGGCGTGAGCTCGGCGACGGGGTAGCCGTCGTCGGTGCGCAACCGACGCGCCATCGCCTCGCCGAGGGCACGGTCGAGAACCATGGTGCCCTCCGCCACGGCCGAGACCGCTGCGACGAGCTCAGAAGCGCTCGCTGTCTTGAGGAGATAACCGTAGGCACCGGCGGCGAGCGCCTCGGCGACGTAGACGTTGTCGTCGAACGCCGAGAGCACGAGGCAGCGGACCGGCAGGGCGGCCTCCGCGATCCTGCGCACGACCTCGACCCCGCTCATGTCGGGGAGCTTCAGGTCCACGACAAGCGTCGCCGGCGCCAGCTCGTCGACGAGCCGGAGCGCCTGCGCGCCGGTCTCGGCCTCGCCGAGGACGACGACCCCGGCCGCCTCGAGGATCTGCCGGGTTCCTTCACGGACGACCTTGTGATCGTCGACGAGCACGACGCCGGATCCGTGGAAACCCGGAGACTCCTTTCCGTGCTCGTCCGCTACCGCAGCCGGCGTGTCGCGCTCAGCATGAGATCGATGGCTCATCTGGCGTTCATCCTCTCGTGCATCGCAATCGCGGCATCGCTCTCCGTGCTCGTCGCGTACTTCGGGGCGTTCATCGCGGCGGCGCTCGTCACGACGTGGCGGCACCGGGCGGCGCCGTCGGCTGAGGAGGAGCTGGCGGCGATCCTCGAGGAAGACCTCGACTCAGCCCTCGAGGACATCCTCGGCAGAGCGGGCGAGGAGACCTCCTCCCGCTGAGGCCGGCCGCGCCGCTCTCCGTCCGGCGAGAGCGAGGCCGCCATCGCGTCAGACCCGCGTCGGGTTCGGCTCGCGCTCGATGGACGCAGCCAGTTGCCGGAGAAAGCTCCGAACGACGGCTCGGGCCAGGCGGTCGACGATCGAGCGGTCGTCCCGGTGGATCCCGCTCATAGATGCAGAGGGGCGAAACCTGCCCTCCAGCCTCAGATCGCTTCGTTCGGAATCGACCGCGAAGACTGACAGCGTGCCTTCGAGGCGCGACGACGACCCGCTCGGGTGCGTGACGTCCCAGGCGAACCGGCGTGTGTTGGCTATGCCGGCTTCGTCGTCGCGCAGCTTCTGCGGCCTCTCCGGCAGGCCGATCGAGATCGCCGGATGGCTCTTCCGCTCCGTGCCCTCGAAGGAAGGGGTCGTGGCGGCGAGCTCGAAACGGAGCTTCTCGGCCTCGTCGTAGGCGCGCACGACGGCGTCGGCCAGCGTTGCTTCGTGCCCGAGCAGTTGGAGCACGTCCGACTGCACACGTTCGACCTGCACCGAGTCGGAGACCTTCCGGGCCGGCACGAGAGCGGTGCCGGCCCGATGGGAGTCCACCGGGATCACCCCTCGCCCGAGCTCTAGCGCTTGGTCGCGCTGCAGCACCTCCTCGAGCGTCGTCTCGGCGAGCACCTCACGCAACGCCGCCGTGGCCGCAGTCCAGGTCTCGTGCAGCGGGCAGACCATCTCCCATCTGCAAGGCCCGTCGCCGAGGGCGCACCGCTCGGCATGCAGCTTGCCCTCCCCTGCCTCCACCACCTCGAGGAGGCTGATCTCCGAAGGCGCCCGCGCGAGGCGGTAGCCGCCGTCTTTGCCCGCCTTCGAGACGGCGAGGTTCGCACGGACGAGGTCCGCGAGGATCTGTGAGGCGAACGTCTGGGGGACGTCCATCTCGGCCACCACCTCGCGGATCTTCCGGCTCCCGCCGTCAGCGGCCGCCCTGGCCAAGCACAGGGCCGAGCGCACGACGTAGTCACCGCGCTTCGACAAGGTCATGTTCACGAGACTAAGTGTAGCGCAGAACTTGACGTTGTCTCCGTAATTTCACTATAGTGAAACTCAACGTGTAGTAACTGAGTTGAGATTACGTCCGAGCTGGGAGAAGAGCATGACAGTCGTCGAGGACGCGAGAGCCAGTACGGATAGGCCGACCGAGCAGCTCGAGGAGGGCACGACAGACCCGATCGCCGTAGCTGTCAGGTTGCGGCCGCGGGCACGAGAGGGGCTCGAGCGCTTCGTCTCGACAGATCCGGCGCCGGGGCTCGAGCTCACCCGCATCCCTCAAGTGGGAAGGGCGGTGAAGAGCCGGAAGTTCCAGTTCCTCCTGATCCTGCCGAACCAGATCATCTTCTGGCTCGTCATCTTCATCGGCATCCTCGGCACGGCCTATCCCAAGCTCAACTTCGCTACGGCGATCACCTGGTTCCTCTGGTTCTGCCTCGTGTTCGTGATGATCGTCGTCGTCGGCCGGGCCTGGTGCGCCATGTGCCCGTTCGGCGGCTTCGCCGAGTGGATCCAGCGGCGGGCGCTCTGGCGGCGGGCGCAGACGAGGCTCGGCCTCGGCCGGAAGATGCCCGAGAAGCTCGCTCAGTACGGGCTCCTCATGTCCGTCGGGACGTTCCTCGCGCTCACCTTCGTCGAGGAGTACTTCAACATCGCCGGGCCGGGAGCGCCGATCGCGACGAGCATCATGGTGCTCGGAATCGTCTCTTCGGCGCTCGTCTTCTTCCTCGTCTTCGAGCGCCGCACGTTCTGCCGTTACCTCTGCCCGCTCTCGGCGCTCATCGGCTCTGTGGGCGCCGTCGGCTCGGTGACCGGGTTCCGCACGAAGGACCGCAACCGCTGCATCGAGTGCGCGACGAAGGACTGCATGCGCGGCGGTGAGGAGGGCTATGGCTGCCCGTGGTACACGTGGCCCGGCAGCGCGGACTCCAACCTGCTCTGCGGGTTGTGCTCGGAGTGCTACAAGGCGTGCCCCTCGGGCAACGTCGGCCTCTACCTGCAGAAGCCGCTCACGTCTGTGGTCGCCCCGACGAGGCGCCGGCCCGACGTGGCCTGGGCAATCGTCATCTTGCTCGGCCTCGTCATGTACCAGCAGTTCAATGCGACGAACGTCTATGCCGCCATGGACGGATGGCTCAACAGGGTGACGCACTTCCCCCAGTACCCGAACCCGATCGACTACTTCGGCACCATCGCCATCGTGACCCTCGCCGCGGCCGGGCTCGCCAAGCTCGGTTCCTCGGTCCTCCTGCGGCGCGACCTCGCCGTGCCGGTCGGCGGGACGTCCTTCATCAGCCGGACGAGCCGCTTCCGGACGTTCTTCTTGCCGCTTGCCTACGGCCTCATCCCTGTGACAGGCGCCGACTACCTGGCCCGCCAGCTCCCGAAGTTCTTCGAGCACGTCCCGGCGCTCGTGCCTGCCGTCGGGCACCTCGTCGGCGCCGGCTCGACCAGGTCCCGGCTCTACACGTACTCGATCCTCCACGCGCCCGGCGTCGTCATCGCGCAGATAGTCGTCGTCGCCCTCGGGACGGCTGCAGCGATGTGGACCAGCTGGCGGATCGCAGGGCGCGAGCTCGCCCCCGTGTCGAAGAACCCCGAGGCCACGCGCCTCGCGACGACCGGTCTCGCTCTCGCGGTGGGCATCGCGATGGCTGTCCTCTACGTCCTCATGCACGGCGCGAACTAGGAGCTCGTGAAATGACCACTTCCCCCGTCCACGGACTGCAGGCGCTCGACTCCTCCGCCGCGAGCCCGATTGCCACCATCCCCCAGCCCGTGACTGCGACTTCACCTCTCGCGCCCGGCGCCGCGATCGCGGCGACGCCGACGGTGACGGTGGTGACGGAGCGCTGCGCAGGCTGCCAGGAGTGCGTCGTGCGATGCCCTACCGGGGCGCTCACGATGGACATAGCCACCTGGACGGTCTCTGCCGACAGCTCCGCCTGCGTCGGCTGCCGCCAGTGCGTGCGGACCTGCCCGTTCACGGCCATCGATGTGAGCGGTCCCCTGCTCGTCGCCGAGCGGACACCGTTGCCGGGTTCCCACATGCCCGAACCGCTCATCGGCTCGGCCGCGGAGACGCGGCTCGGCTTCGGAAGCTGGGACGCTGCGCTCGCAGAGGCGTCCCGCTGCCTGCAGTGCCCCGACCCGACATGCGTGCGGGGCTGTCCCGTGCACAACGACATCCCCGGTTTCGTCGCGGCGATCAGAGAGCGTGACCTCGAGGAGGCGCATGCGGTCCTGCGCCGCACGACCCTCCTCCCCGACGTCTGCAGCCGCGTGTGCGACCAGGCGGTGCAGTGCGAAGGTGCCTGCACGTGGTCGCTCGCCGGCGGCACACCCGTTGCCATAGGCGCCCTCGAGCGCTTCGTGACCGAGCACCATCCGGTACCGCCGCTCCGCCCGACGAGCCGGGACGGCAACGGGCTGTCCGTGGCCGTCGTCGGTTCAGGACCGGCGGGCATCGGCGCCGCCTGGGAGCTGGCGGCGGCCGGCGCGGACGTGACCGTGCTCGAGCGCGATGCCGAGCCCGGCGGCCTCCTCGGCTGGGGGATCCCCGACTTCACGCTCCCGGCTGCAGTGGCGGACCGTCCCTGGCACCAGCTCGTGGAGGCCGGTGTCAGACTTCGCTGCGGGGTGGAGGTCACTCCGGGAGATGTGGACCAACTGCTCGAGAAGCACGACGCCGTCGTGCTCGCGATGGGGGCTGGCGCAGCGATCCGGCTGCCGGTCGAGGGAGGAACGCTCGGGTCCGTCATCGACGCGACCGAGTTCCTCACCTCGGCTGAGATCGCTCTGCGTGAGCACACGCCGCTGCCGGCGCTCGAAGCCGTTCGCCCGAGCGACGGCAGGGCGCCACGTGTTCTCGTGGTCGGCGGAGGCAACACGGCCATGGATGTCGCACGCAGCGCGCGGCGTTTCGCCGCGGAGGCGATCTGCGTCGAGTGGATGAGCGAGCGCTTTGCTCCTGTCCGGCCGGACGAGCTCGCCGAGGCGAGGGCCGAGGGGGTCGACGTCCGCTTCGCGACCACGCTCGTCCGGCTCGAGGGAAGCGACGGTCGCGTCCAGCGAGCCCGCCTGCAGCGGACGCGCCAGGCGAGCGCCCGAAAGAGGCCGACTCTCATAGACGGGAGCGAGGAGACCGTCGAGGTCGACCTGGTCGTGATGGCGATGGGCTACCGCAAGTACCCCGACTTCTCGGTTTCTCTCACCTCCCGTACGGTCGCTCGGGTGGCCGAGGGTCTCCCGAGCCGCTCCTGGCAGGCGAGCGGCATCCTCGCCGTCGACCAACCCGCCTTCGCACGTCACCAGCCGGTCGGCAAGCTGGCACTCGGTCGCGAGACGGCGCGGACCGCTGCTGCCATACCGGCCCGTGACAGGGTCTGGGTGGCAGGTGACGCCCTCGTCGGACCGTCGACGGTCGTCGAGGCGATGGCCCAGGGACGCCGTGCCGCGAAGGCCCTCCTGTCCAGGCTGGCGAAGACGCCGGGCCGCATCACAAAGCCCCGGTCGGTCCTCATGGCGGTCGAGAGCCGGGGCGGCCACACACGGGAGAAGGCCGAGAAGATCGCTTCCCAGCTCCGCCGCGCAGGTCACGTCGTCGCCGTCGCACCACTCGCCGAGGTCGGCTTGGCACAGATCGCCGCGGCCGACCTGCTCATCGTCGGCACGTGGGTCGAGGGGCTGGTGGTCGCCGGCGTTCGCCCGGCGCGCGCCACCCGGCGCTTCGTGAAGGAGCTCCCCGAGCTCGGCGAGACTCCGGTCGCCGCCTTCTGCACCTACGGCGTCAACCCGAGAGGTGCCTTGTCGGAGCTCGGCTCATCGCTCACGCAGAGAGGCGGCCACCTCGTCGCGAGCGCAGCGTTCGGGCCGCGGGGCGGGGACAAGGTGACCAGCTTCGTCAGCTCGCTCGTGAGCACCCTGCGGGAGGGGGCCATTCCGGTCGCAGTCAGGAACTAGGGCGGCCCCGGCAACTTCGGCGGGTCGGGCAGACCTTCATCGTTCGGCGAGCCCCCGGCACGCGGGGTGCCGGGGGTCTGTGGCAGCGCCTCTGCCTCGGCGTAGTAGCGCCTCCAGATCAAGCGGTGCACGGGCACGAGCCGGGGGATGGAGCGCAGCCCCGGTATGAACGGGATCAGAGCGAGCAGCAACGACGCGATCCCCGTCAGGTAGATGGCGATGAGGTCGACGTTGGTCGAGTGGCTGAACGAAGGCACGTTGTACCAGAGCTGGTACAGCCACAGCCAAGGTTGGCCGGGGTAGCTACCCGTCTCGTTCATGACTCCCCACTGGTTGCCGAGGAGATGATCTGCATGGGCCAGGCTGGCGAAGTAACCCCCGTCCTCGAGGAAGAGGAGCGGTTTGGTGAAGTTCGTGCCGTAGAAGGGTTGCTGTGCGAGCAGACTGGCGTCGAGACCGCCGCTGCGCGCCAAGGCCAGCTCGGCAGCCATCATGGCGGGCACCGGACCGTAGTGACCCGGCCGCACGAGGGGCGAGCCGTCGGCAGCGAAACTCACCGAACCTGCAGCAGACGCATACCCCCTCGCCCAACGTGATCTCGTTGCCGCCGGGGCTGACCGCCAGGCGGCGAGCGCCGCACGGAGCGCCGGGTCGTACCCGGCCACCGCCTCGAGCGGACCGACGACGAAGGTCTGCGCGGCGTCGATCGGGGTGACGACGCCTACGAGCCGCTGCAACGATGGACCGAGCTGCTGCACGGCAGCACTTCCGTTGTCGTACGGCGGCCCGTACCTGGCCGTGAGAGAGGTGCCGGCGAGCTCGGAGGCCGCCGTGCCGACGAAATCGCCGGGGTCGACGCTCGCCCACTGCCTCACGGTGACCGGCCGGACGTCGGGCGAGGAGAGCGCCGAGGCAAGCACGGCCACGACTGCCGCTACCACGGCAGTCGCCGCGACGGCTTCGCGGATGAGGTCGTAGCGCCGGACCGGGCCGCGCCACTCGGCCCGGTCTGCCGCTCTCTGCTCCCTCCTCGTGAGTGAGTTCGGCCCCGTAGCGACGTTCTCTCTTCCGAGCGCATCGCGTCCCCGGCGCGCCGGGAAGGGGTGGACCACCCCGCGGTAGCGCACGAGAAGGACGTGGGTCCCGACGATGCCGAAGAGCACCAAAGGCACGAGGACGAGGTGCCAGAGGAGCATCTGGCCGAAGTTCATGAGGTTGAAGAAGCCGCCAACACCGACCGCGTTGAAGGCGTCCTTCCCGTTCGTGGCTATCCACTGCGAGTCGAAGTTCTGCTGCGACAAATAGCCGGTGAAGCACTCGATGATCGACACGAGGAAGGCGAGCATGCCGGTTATCCACGTGCGCGCTCGGCGGCCGCGCCACGCAGCCATGAAGAACTTCACCCAGAGGTGGATCACCATGAAGGCCATGAACAGCTCGACGCTCCAGAGGTGCAGGCTGTTGAAGAAGTGACCCACCGGGTTCGTGTGCCACCAGTCGACGCCGCCGAGCGCTATGAGCAGCCCCGACACGATGGCGACGACAAGAGCGGCGAGGCTCGCCACGCCGAAGACATACGCCCACGAGGCCACGTACGAGGGCTGCGTCTCAGGCAGCAGCTTCTGCGGTGGCAACCACCTGAGCCCACGATCCCGCACGCGGCCCGTCCAGGACGGGTGCTCCTCGACGCCTTTCTCGGGAGCAGGTCGAAGCTCCTTGTCGGCCGGCGGTGACTGCTGTTCCTTCACCGGGAAGGGAGCCAGCAGGGCAGCGAGGAAGATGACGAGCATGGCGAGGACGACGGCGAGATTCGGTATCGAGACGGTGAAGATCCACCAGTGCAGGTAGTGGGTGGGAGCGTTGAGGTCGAACAAGCCTGCGAGCAGCCCGGGAGATGAGACGGCCATGGTGGCCAAGCTAACCCTGCCGCCGGGCGGGGTCGATGATTGGCTTGCCACACGAAGTGCAGCGCTCGCTCGTGGACCGGCCAAGGCCCGGCCAAGGCCCTCTCGCCGAGGCTCAGCGAGCGACTGCTAGGAGTCCGGCTCCTCGTCCGTTTCGAGGCTCCGGGCTACCTGGACGAGGAAGGAGCGCACCGTCGACTGCGCAACCCTGTGCAGCACGGCGGAGTCGATCAGCCTCCCCACACCGTCGAGCGGGGGGCGGTAAGAGGCTCGGATCTCGAGCCTGCAGCTGCCCGCGTCGAGGGGTGTCAGCTCCATGTTGCCGTCGAGAACGGGAAAGAGCCTCGCGAAGCGGTTGGCTTGCCAGCGGATGGGCACGAAGCTGACGTCGTTCCTCGAGGTGCACTCGCCGAGCTCGATCCGGACCTCCATGCCGCCGAAGCCGGCAGCGGTGCCGGGACCTACCTTGAAGAGCGTGTCGCCCTCGTCGGTCGCCCGCGCGGCAAGAGGTGCGAGCCAGGTGCCATCGCAACCGAAGCGCGCCCGGACCGCGTCCAGCGGGCGCCTCACATCCACGAAGTCGTCAAGGAAGACAGTCCGCGCTCTGAGCGCCGGTTGCTCGCCGTCCTCTGCCACCGCCGAAAGGATATGCGGTGAAAGGCCCAGGCCGTAGGGCCGAAGGACCCTGGTGTGCGGCGCCCGGATCGCGATAGTGAGCATGGTGAGCAAGGCGGCCGCCCTCCGGTCGCACATGAAGGGGCCAGGCCCGATCATCGGCAGGCGGGCGAAGTACTTCCTCCTCCTCTTCTGGCTGGCGGTCGCCATGGTTGCGAGCCTCTGGTCGGGCAAGCTCACAGGGGCGGAGAACAACGACGCCACGGCGTTCCTTCCCGTGCACGCCGAGTCCACCCTCGTGCTCGACGCGCAGCAGTCGTTCCAATCGCCCAACCTGCTTCCCGCAGTGGTCGTGTTCGAGCGCCGGAGCGGCCTCACGGAGTCCGACCGGGCGAAGGTGGCGCAGGATGCCAAGGCCTTTGCCACAGTCGCGCCCACCGACGGAGCGGTGAGCGGTCCCGTGTTCTCGGGCGACGGGCAGGCGGCGGAGGTGGTGGTCCCCTTCGACCTCGGCAGCAATGGCTGGCAACGAGCCTCGCACGTCGTCGACCGGGTGATGTCGATCGCCAGCGGCACCCCCGGGCTGGACGTCCAGGTGACCGGGCCCGCCGGCTACGCAGCGGCCTCCGGCGACGTCTTCAGGGGCATCGACACCACGCTCCTGCTCGGCACGGTGCTGATCGTCATCCTCATCCTCCTCCTCACATATCGCAGCCCCCTTCTGTGGATCCTCCCCGTCCTCTCGTCCGGCGTGGCTCTCGTCGCCGCTGAGGCGGTGATCTACCTGCTCGCAGCCCACGCCGGGCTCACCGTCAACGCGATGAGCGTGGGTATCCTCACCGTCCTCGTGTTCGGGGCGGGAACCGACTACGCCCTCCTGCTCGTCGCCCGCTACCGGGAGGAGCTGAGGCTGCACGAGGACCGGCACCAGGCGATGTCGAAGGCACTCCGCCGTGCTGCCCCCGCCATCGTCGCGAGCGCCAGCACGGTGATCCTCGGGCTCATGTGCCTCGTGCTCGCAGAGTCGAACGCCAGCAGAGGCCTCGGACCTGTCGCTGCGATCGGCGTGGCCGTCGCCATGCTGACGATGCTCTCGCTCCTCCCAGCGCTCCTCGTGACGGTTGGACGCTGGGTGTTCTGGCCGGCGGTGCCGCGGTACGGATCGGTCGAGCCGACCCTGACGGGGCCATGG
>JAJYVX010000102.1 GCA_021791795.1 Actinomycetes bacterium
GCGTCGGCGATGGCGAAGGGCACGTTGAGCATACGGGCGAGCGTCTGGGCGAGCAGCGTCTTCCCGCACCCCGTCGGTCCGAGGAGCAGGATGTTCGACTTGGAGATCTCGATGTCGCCCTCGCGGTAGACACCCGCCTGCACCCGCTTGTAGTGGTTGTAGACCGCGACCGAGAGGATCTTCTTCGCCTGCTCCTGCCCGACGACGTAGTCGTTCAGGAACTCGAAGATCTCCTTCGGCTTCGGCAGCTCCTCGAAGTTGACCTCAGAGGGCTCGGCGAGCTCCTCTTCGATGATGTCGTTGCACAGCTCGATGCATTCGTCGCAGATGTAGACCCCTGGACCGGCGATGAGCTTCTTCACCTGCTTCTGCGACTTCCCGCAGAAGCTGCACTTGACCAGCTCCCCCCCGTCGCCGAACTTTGCCACTTGCCCTCCCCGGCTCAGGCGGCGCCGATGGCTGCGATAGCCCCGGCCGCCTCTTGCTGCTTTGTTATCACTTCGTCGATGACACCGTACTCCCGCGCTTCTGCCGCACTCATTATGAAGTCTCTGTCGGTGTCGCGGTGGATCTTCTCCATCGTCTGGCCCGTGTCCTCGGCGAGCATCTCGTTGAGGAGGTCGCGCATGCGCAGGATCTCCTTCGCCTGGAGCTCGATATCGGTCGCCTGGCCGGCTGCTCCGCCATAGGGCTGGTGCAGGAGAACCCTCGCGTGCGGCAGGGCGAACCGCTTGCCCCTCGTGCCCGCGGCGAGAAGGACCGCGGCTGCCGACGCGGCCTGGCCGAAGCAGAACGTGGACTTGTCGGGTCTCACGTACTTCATCGTGTCGTAGATGGCGAAGAGCGCCGTGATGTCACCGCCGGGTGAATTTATGTAGATGTTGATGTCCTTCTCGGGATCCTCTGACTCGAGGAAGAGCATCTGCGCGCAGACCAGATTCGCGACCGTGTCGTCGATGGGCGTTCCGATGAAGATGATCCGCTCTCGCAAGAGCCTCGAATAGAGGTCGTAGGCGCGCTCGCCCCTGCTCGACTGCTCGACCACCGTCGGGACGAGATACCCGTATGCGTTCACTCCTGGGACTCCTCCCCGCCCTCGCTTGGCTCCTCGGCCGGCGGGGCTGCCTTCTTCGCCTCGGCGGTCTTGCTCGCCTCGGACATCGCCGCGCCGGCCTTCGGCGCATCTGTACCTGACGAGTCTGCCGTGTCGGCGACGTCGTCCGGTCCGCTCGCCAAGTCTTGCGCGGCCCTCGCGGTGTCGCCGGCAGCGCCTGTGCGGTTTAGGTCGGATCCTGAGTCGAGCGCAGCTTCGGGGGACCCGTCACCGCCCGAGCTCTCCTGCTCGGGCTTCTCCTGCTCGAAGAGCAGCGCTCGATCCATCGGCTTGCCCTGCTCGTCGACTATCTCGACGTGTTCCACCAGCCACGCCACAGCCTTCGAATTCCTGATCTCGGAGCGTAGCCGCTCGAGTCCCGCGCCCTCGGCGATCTGGCGGGCGACCTCCCTCACGGGTCGGTTGGCCTCGGCCGCCAACCTGCCTATCTCGGACGCAAGCTCGTCGTCGCTCGCCTGCAGGTCCTCCATGTCGGCGAGCGCCCTCAGGGCGAGGTCGGACCGCACCTGCACCGCCGCTTGCTCGTTCAGCTCCTCGACCAGCTCGTCGACCATCTTTCCCCTCGCCGCCAAATACTCCTCGAGAGTCACACGGCTGTCGTTAAGCCGGTGGACGAGGCCATGCTCCAGGCGCTGGGCCTCTTCTCGCACGAGAATCTCGGGCATGTCCTCGACGACGAGGGCGGCGACCGCTTCGACGGCCTTCTCGCGGAGCTCGAGGTTCGCCTGGAGGCGCTTCAACCCGGTCAGGCGGGATCGGATGTCGGCCCGCAGCTGCTCCACCGTGTCGAATTCGGAGGCGTCCTGCGCCCAGTTGTCGGTGGGTTCGGGCAGCACCTTCTCCCGGACGGCCTTCACGAGCATCCGCACCTTGGCCGGCCCGCCGGGAGCGTCCTCGGCATCCACCTCCACGATGTCACCTGGCTTGGCCGAGTGCAGCTTGGCGTCGGCACCCTCGAGCAACCCGCCGGTACCGACCTCGTAGACGAGATCGCTCGACGAGAGAGCGTCTATCACCTCCTCGCCCCGCACACCGGTGATGTCAAGAGTCACGAGGTCACCATCGCGCACAGGCCGTTCGACGTCCTTCAGCTCGGCGAACTGCTCACGTAGGCGGTTTACCTGGGCATCCACCTCGACATCGGTGGGTTCCGGTGACGAGATGGTCACCCGAAGACCGTCGTAACCGGGAATCCCCACCTTCGGGCGGACCTCGACGATCGCGGCAAAGGCAAGGGGGCCCTCCTCCTCACCAGCGGTGATGTCGATCTCAGGCGCGGCGATTATGTCGAGGTCGGCGTCCTCGACCGCCTGGGCGTAGTAGTCGGGCACCGCATGGCGGAGGACCTCCTCCCGGATCGCCTTGCCGCCGAGGCGTACCTCGAGGAGACGGCGCGGAACCTTGCCAGGTCGGAAGCCCGGCACCACGACCTCACGCTCCAGCTTGCGCATGGTGTCGTCGACAGCCGAGCGGAGCTCATCCTCGTCTACCTCGATGGTGAGCCTGACCTTGTTGCCTTCTAATACCTCGGCCGTTGAGCGCATGGGCTGCGGATTTTACTGGTCCGCCGCCAGTCGATCGCCGTACTTCGGTGGAAAGTACGATCTTCCGAGGCGGGAGCGGGGCCGGTCGTGCAGTAGATTGGTGGTCAGGAGAGCCGGGAAGCCTGGTCGGCAGACCTCCGATCGACCCAGGAAGGCGGTCCCCGGACGGCCGATGCTCTCGTCCTCGCTCACGACCTCGATTGCTGTCTTCGTCGCCGCGGGCATCGTCAGCCTGTCGGCGAGCCTGCTCCTCGTCGCCCGGATAGAGCGCGCGGGTACGTCTCTGGGTCTGTCGGACGCGTTCATCGGTCTCGTCGCCGCCTTCTGCGCGGACGCGCCGGAAGTCTCCTCGTCCATCACGGCCATCGCCCGCCATCAGAGCACCGTCGGCGTCGGCGTCGTCTTCGGATCGAACATCTTCAACCTCGCGGCGCTGCTCGGACTGGCGGCAGTGGTCGCCGGTCGCGTCTCGATCCACCATCGGGCGGCGATCCTCGAGGGCTCGGTCGGCACTGCCGTCGCCGTAGTCGCGGCGCTGTCGGCCTTCAGGGTCCTGCCACTCGGCGCAGCCCTCGCGCTGAGCGGCTCTCTTCTCGCCGGCTACAGCGCGCTCGTCGCGCTGCGGCCGACTGCTATGCAGCGGCTGCGCATACCTCCGCGGGCGGCGGTCTGGCTGGCGCTCGCGGTAAGAGAAGAGGCGCTCGACGCGAGCGAGGCATCACCCCGACGCGAGCGCGGCCGCAGAGCTGCTCCGGACTTCGCGCTCGCGATTCTCGCGCTCGCCGTCGTCGTGGCTGCGAGCATCCTCATGGAGATGAGCGGAACCTCCCTCGGCGCTCATTTCCGCCTGCCGGAGATCGTGACGGGTGGCGTGCTCATCGCCGCGATCACGAGCCTGCCGAATGCCGTCGCGGCCCTCTATCTCTCGTCTCGTAACCGGGGTGCAGCCGTCATGGCGGAAGCGATGAACAGCAACGCCTTCAACATCCTCGCCGGGTTTCTCATCCCGGCGGTGGCCGTGAACCTGACCGTCAGCTCCTTCGCCTCTGTCTCGGCGCTCTGGTACCTGCTCATGACGGGTGCGGTCGCCGGGGCGGTGGTCGCGTGCCGCGGTCTCGGCAGAGGGGCGGGTGCCGCGGTGATCGCGGCGTACGTGGGCTTCCTCGTGCTGCTCGTCACTCGTTGACAGAGCGGCGCAGCAGAGCCGGCGACGTCTACGGGAGACGTAGCCTCCCCGTAGACTCGTCCGGCATCTCGACGGGGAGTAGCGCAGCTTGGTTAGCGCGCCTGCTTTGGGAGCAGGAGGCCGCGGGTTCAAATCCCGCCTCCCCGACTCGCTCAGCAGCCGCGCGCGGCGCCCACGAACTCGACCCGGCGAATCGGTGCCTCGTAGACTGCCCCGTCGGGGCACTAGGAGCACACTCGGGTAAGGAGTGGCAGGGATATCTAAGCGAACCACGAGACTCGCCGTCGTGGCACTCGTCGTGGCGGCGGTGGGACTCGCAGCCGGGTTCGCCTTCGGCGGGCAGTCCAACAACAGCAGCGCGAGCCAGTCGCGCGCGGGTCCCTACGCGCCCGGCAGCTGCCCGTGGCTCAAGGCGAGCCTTCCGGTGCAGACGCGCGTGGGGGAACTTCTCGCGGCGATGACCCTGCAGGAGAAGATCGCCGAGATGCAGCCGGTCCGCGTGCCGGGGAACGCGTTCGAGAGCACGATTCCCGCCCAGCCAGCGCTGTGCATCCCGGCGCTGCCCGCCGAGGACGGCGATGCCGGCGTGAGTCACCTTCTGCCCGGCGGCACTCAGTTCCCGGATCCTGAGACTGTCGCAGCCGCATGGAGCCGATCTCTCTCGAGGCAGTACGGGCAGGCGATCGCGGCGGAGATGAAGGCAAAGGGCGTCGCGATGGCGCTCGCGCCGATGGTGGACATAGTCCGCGACCCGCGATGGGGCCGGACGTTCGAGACCCTCGGCGAGGACCCGTACCTCTCGTCCGCTCTCGGGGCCGCCGAGATCGGCGGTATCCAGAGCGACGGCGTCATGGCGGTCGCGAAGCACTTCTTCTCATACAACCAGGAGTCGAACCGCGGCAAGAAGGCCGACGACGTCCTCGTGAGCGAGCGAGCCCTGCACGAGATCTACCTTCCTCCCTTCCACAGCGCGGTCGCGGCCGGCTCCGCCTCGGTCATGTGCGCTCTCAGCAGCCCGAACGGCACCTATGCGTGCGACAATCAGCCCTTCTTGCAGGCGACCCTCGACCTGCGCTGGCACTACGGAGGCTTCACGCGAGCCGACAACAGCGCGGTCGACTCGGCAACCGCCGTCGCGGCAGGACTCGACGCAGCGGACACGGTGGGAGAGGTCTTCACCTCTGGCGGCGCGCTGGCCTCTGACGTCGAGTCCGGTCAGGTGAGCATGGCGGAGATCAACGACGCTGTCGGCCGCATCCTCACACAGATGTTCCGATTCGGTCTCTTCAACCACCCGGCGGCCAGCCACGCCAACAGCGTCGTGACGTCGGTTGCCCACAAGGCACTCTCTGAGCAGCTCGCCGAAGACGGCACGGTCCTTCTGAAGGACGAGGGGCGGATACTCCCACTTGGGCCCGCATCCTCCGGAACGAACTCCATCGCCGTGATCGGTGCGGACGCCAACTCGGCCCCCATCAGCGCGGGTGGTGGCAGCAGCTACGTGATCCCCGTAGGTGGCGTCGTGTCCCCGTACAAGGCGATCGTCGCCGCATCGCCTGCCGGCACTGCCGTTCGCTATGCAGAGGGCGTTCCAGCCGGATCGGCCCAAGCATCAGCGGCGGAGCAGCAGAGCCTTCTCGAGGCAGCCGTCAAGACGGCAGCATCTGCAAAGGTGGCCGTCGTGTTCGCCGCCAATTACCAGTCGGAAGGCTTCGATCTCTCGAACATCACCCTGCAGAACAACCAGGACCGGCTGATCGAGGCTGTCGCCGCGGCGAACCCCAACACCGTCGTGATCCTCAACACGGGTTCTGCGGTGACGATGCCGTGGCTGCCCCGGGTGAAAGCGGTAGTCGAGGCTTGGTATCCGGGCCAGGAGGACGGGAACGCCATAGCGTCGGTGCTGTTCGGGAAGGTGGACCCGGGCGGACACCTCACGATGACGTTCCCCCAGAGCCTCTCGCAGGTCCCTGCTTCGTCGCCGGCCGAGTGGCCGGGCGTGGCCGGCGCAGTCCACTACTCCGAGGGCATCGATGTCGGCTACCGCTGGTACGACTCCCACGACCTC
This sequence comes from Actinomycetes bacterium, assembly GCA_021791795.1. Classification (GTDB taxonomy): domain Bacteria; phylum Actinomycetota; class Acidimicrobiia; order Acidimicrobiales; family Bog-793; genus JAKATT01. Next base: position 5,913 of record JAJYVX010000102.1, read on the forward strand.
ACCCCGCTCTTTCCCTTCGGCTACGGGCTCTCCTACACGACGTTCAAGTTCTCCAACCTGCACATAACCGCGGCTCCCTCCTTGTCGGCAGGATCTCCGACGACGACGGGCGAGCCGGCGATCGTGAACGCCGTCTCCACTCCCGCACCCTCGAGCTGCGGCTGCAACGGGCAGTCGAATGCTCTCGTCGAGGTGAGCGCCACCGTCACGAACACCGGCAGCGTCACAGGAAGCGACGTCGCCCAGCTCTACCTCGGCGATCCGGGTGTCGCCGGTGAGCCGCCCCGCCAGCTGAAAGGCTTCAAGCGCGTGACGCTTCGGCCGGGCCACTCTGCCGAGCTGCACTTCGTCCTCGACGGACACGACCTCTCCTACTGGAGCGACGCTGCCAACGGCTGGGTCCTCCCCGACGGCACCTACGACGTCCACGTCGGCGACTCCTCGGCGCTTGCCAACCTGCCGCTCGGCGGTTCGTTCCGAGCCGTGAAGACACTCGGTGCCCTGACGGCGTCCGCGAGTGCCTCTTCCGGATCTTCGGCCGTCTCGCCCGGCTCGCCGGTGACGATCTCCGCCACGTTCCGAAACGGCGGAGACTTCACCCTCTCCCACGCGAAGTCCAGCCTCGAGTTGCCGCGGGGCTGGACGGCGAAGACCACCTCAGGTCCCGCGTCCACGACTCTCACGGGCAACCAGTCCCTGTCCGAAAGCTGGTCCGTGACACCTCCGCTGGCTGCGGAAGGTGACAGTGCCTCAGTCATCGCGAGACTCGACTACGTGCCGGTAGGCGCAAGCTCGAGACGGACGACCGAGGCAGCCGTTCGGCTGACCGTTGCTCCGCTCGTGTCGATGACCTCCGCAGGCGCACCGACGCCCATCAAGCAGGGCACCTCCGTCCAGCTGCCGGTTCGGTTGGTCTCGAACGTGGGAAGCGGTGTCACCCTTGACTACGCGTCCAGCGCGACCGGCGGCATCGCCCTTTCCAACGGCTCCGGGTCGCTTCAGGTCGGCACTTCGGCGTCGACTGCCGAGCTCACCGTCACGGCCACAACCGGAGCTCGGCCCGGCATCGGCGTGCTCGAGGTGCAGCCGTCGGTAGAGGAAGGCGGGCACACCTACGCCTTGAAGGTCTTCCCCATCACCGTGTGGGTGCCGTACCCGGCGCTGGCGAGTGCCTTCAACAACACAGGCGTGAGCAGTGACGAGAAGGACGGCGCAGCGAACCTCGACGGCCTCGGCGCCAGCTACTCCCAGCAGGCGCTGAACAGAGCCGGCCTACGTCCAGGTGCTCATGTCGGTTACGCCGGCACGAGCTTTGCGTGGCCGAGTGCGCCTTCGGGCCGTCCGGACAACGTTTCGCTCGAAGGTCAGTTCATTGCCCTGTCCGGCTCGGGGGCGCGCCTCGGCTTCCTCGGCGCCGGCACAGGGGGTAACAGGGCCGCGGTGTGCACGATCCTCTACGCGGACGGAGCCCGCCAGAGCTTCACGCTCCAGCTGAGCAACTGGCAGGGTCCACCGGTGCCACAGGACAAGGTGTACGCGAAGCTCTCCGGCTTCGACCTCCGAGGCGGAGGCTCAGGCTCGTCGGGCGATCCTGAGCCGGTACCCACAACGAGCACCGTGAGCGTCTTCTATGCCTCCGTACCACTCAAAGCTGGCAAGCCGTTGTTCGGAGTGTTCCTCGGCGTCAACAAGTGGATGCACATCTTCTCGCTAGGAATAGGCAGCTGAGGCGGGATCGCTCGCCGACCGGCCGCTCCGGCGAGCGACCGCCCCTGGCGTGACGGTCCCGACGGGTGGACACAGACGACAGATAGGCTCGACCGCCTCGCGGGCGTAGCTCAATGGCAGAGTCCCAGCCTTCCAAGCTGGTTATGCGGGTTCGATCCCCGTCGCCCGCTCTCAGGTCTTTCGAGACTTTCCCCTGGTCAAGGGCCCTTCCTGGCCGTGCCGCAGCATGCCATGAGTCGCCAGATTTGTCCTCTCCTACGCGCCCGCTCGCGCCCGCTACGCGCCCAACTCGAGGCGCGGGGAGCCGGCTGTGCTGCAGGCTCGCAGCGGCCGAGCAACTTCCGATCGGCCAGAGTGAGGTGTGACGTGCCGCCTCTGATCGCCACCGGTCCCGACGGCTCAGCTCGCCTGCGGGTGCTCGACGAACCCGAGCGAACCGTCGGGCTCGATCTCGACGAGCAACGACATGTCCAGCACGCGTGCCAGTCGGCGCAGCGTGTCGAGGGTAGGCAGGTGTTCGCCAGCTTCGAGTCGCGACACCGCGGGCTGCGTCATGCCGAGCTGGCGACCGAGAGCCGCCTGGGAGAGGCCGTGCTCAGCTCGGTAGGCCGCGATCCTCAGCGCGACAGCCTCGGCGAAGGCGGTTCGTGTCCACTCGGCACGAAATGCATCGTCCTGCAGCTCACGCCGGAGGATTTCGTCTCCGTCGATGGTCCTTGTCTTTGCCATCTATCTCATCCTCGATATCTGCTAGGCGTCTGACTGCCCGGCCGACAGCCCGATCGGAGCCGGCGCGGTCGACTTGTGCTTCCGGGGCAATGGCCAGCACGACGTACCCACCACTCGTTCTCGAGTAAAGAGCCCGCCAGCGCGAGCGCCCGGCCCGCGGCTCGGAGCTCTCTGAGTCGCGTCGCTCCAGCGACCGCGCTCTGGTGAGGAAACGGCAATCGCTCGCCCAAGGCGACCAGCTTCTCGCGAGCCCGCTGGATCGCCACCCGCTCACCAACGGACAGGGCGGCAAGCTCCTCGTACGCAGACCTGTGGAAGTCAACCCGTTCAGACAAGGGCCTCCGTGATCGCTAGCCATCCCGATATCACAACGATGTTATCACGGCCGGCGACGGGCCGCAACGGGACGAGCAACGACAACTGCTCGCCAAGGCTCCTTGACAGGTGGCTGGACTACCGCTGACGAGGTGCAGATTCGGAACTGTCCTCGAGGCAACATCGGTCGAATGGCTCGGGTCGACTCCTCCATCGCCCCTTGATTGAAGGGCTGCGCAGGGACGCACGGCCGGCACGCCACCAAGCTGACACACTGTCGCCATGAAGTGGCGGCGTAGGCCCACGGCGGTGCAATCGACCGAGGAGGTGCACCCCCGGACCTCGGCCAGCGAGGCACCCCCCCCAGTCGTGAGGGTGAGGACAGCAGCCGCTACGCGCCGCTTTGGTCGCCTTCCAACGAGGAAGACGCAAGACGACAGATCTACAACACCCTTGATGAGGAGAGCTGAAGATCGGGGCCGTTCAGGACCACACCCGACTTCGCTCGTACTACGACGCCTCGTCTGTGGTCCTCGACCTCGGCTGTGGTATCGGACGGGTGGCGAGCCTCGTCGCTCCCGAGTGCCGCGAACTGTGGGCAGTCGACGTCTCGCCTGAGATGCTGGCCATGGCCTCGGCGAGGATGGCCAGCTCTCGCAACGTGCACTATGTGCTTTGCAAGGACGTCGAGTTTCCCGACGTGGCTACAGCGAGCGTCGACTTCGCGTACTGCCTCCTCGTCCTTCAGCACCTCGAACGGGAGGACGCCTTCCTGCTGCTGGAGGAGCTGAGGCGAGTCGTCCGGCCGAGCGGGACAGTCGTCGTCACCTACCCGAATCTTCTTTCCGACCAGTACCTCGCGTGCTTCGTCGAGTACGCGCATCTCGAGATAGTACGCGACTGTTGTTCCCAAATAGGTGGAGCAAGAGTTCTCTCTATAGAGTACGATCTAGCTATGGCGTATGGGTATATACAGGGGGACCGTGAGCAGCTGTTCCTCCTCCCGCCAAGCATGCTCGACTGGCTCGAAGAGGGCCACCTCGCCTACTTCCTGATCGACGCGGTCGGGCTCCTCGACACCTCCGCGTTCCACGAAACGCACCCGACTGAGGGTGCAGGGCGGCCGGCCTATGACCCCGCGATGATGCTCACCGCGCTGCTCTACGCCTACGCGACCGGCATGCGCTCGTCGCGGGCGATCGAGGCGGCGTGCCGCTCGGACCTCGCCTTCCGGGTGATCTGCGTGAACCTCGTCCCTCACTTCACGACGATCGCGCGCTTCCGGGCCGAGAACGAAGCCGCGATCAAGGCGGTCTTCGTCGAGGTCGTGAAGCTCTGTCACCGCGCCGGGCTCGCTTCGCTCGGCCAGATCGCGATCGACGGCACCAAGATCGGCTCGGACGCAGCGCTCGACCAAAACCGCGACGGCGCGTGGATCCGGGCCGAGATCGACAAGATCCTCGCCGAGGCAGCCAACGCGGACGCGACCGAGGAGGCTGGAGCCAAGCTCTTCGACACGCTCGTCGAGGAGCCGCTTCGCCACAGGCGAGACCGCCTCGCCCGCCTGCAGGCGGCGCTGTCGGAGGTCGAGGCGGAAGAGGCCGCGGCGAAAGCCGAAGAGGCCGCGCGCTTCGAGCGTGCGTCCTTGGAGGCCGAAAGTGGCCGCAAGCTCCGGGGACGAAAGCCGAAGGACCCGAGCGCGGCGCTCGCCCGCGCCGAGGCCGATCTCGCCGCGACGAAGGTCAAGGCGGCTCGTCATCCGGAGCGGGCCGATCTTCTCGCCGAGGTGCAACAGGCGACCGAGCGCCTCGAAGAAGCCGAACGTGTCGCGGCCGAGGCCCCCAAGGCGAAGGTCGTCGTGAACATCACCGACCCGGAGAGCCGCATCATGAAGACCCAGACCGGATGGGTCCAGGGTTTCAACATCCAGGCGTCGGTCAACGCTGACCAGGTGGTCATCGCCTTCGCCGCCACGCAGGACCACAACGACGTCGGCCAGCTTCTTCCCATGATCGAAGCGACCGACGAGGTCGCGAGAGGCGCCGGGATCGACGAGCAGATCGGCCTCGTGACCGCCGACGCCGGTTACTGGTCCGAGGACAACGCGACGGCTGCGGGCCCCGACCGTCTCATCGCGACGACC
>JAJYVX010000103.1 GCA_021791795.1 Actinomycetes bacterium
GCTCGAGAAGATCGAAGCGGACCGACGAAGAGACGACCCTGCGTAGACCGTCCATGGAGAAGACCGACTCGCGCCGTTCGAGGAACCGCCAGGAACCGTGGAAGCGGCTGCGGGGGAAGATGTCGTCCGCAGCGATCCTGCGCCAGATGTCCGCGGTCAGCTCGACGCCTTCGAGGGTGGGAGCGCCGGCGAAGGCTGCTGCGTTCACCGCACCTATCGAGGTGCCGACGATCAGATCGGGGACCACGTGCCGCTCCACGAGCGCACGCAACATGCCGACCTGAACAGCACCGCGGTTGCCGCCGCCGCCGAGGACGAACGCCGTCTCGATCTGCCGCCCGGCGAAGGCCAGCCTCGGCAGGCCTTGGGAAGTCGTGCCATCGACCCTCACCCTCGGCGAGAGCACCACGCCCCCGCCCGCGAACGAGCTGGCCGGCACGCCGAAGACAGGCACTACGGGTTGACGGCGACCACCACCCGGCCGCGCGTTCGTCCCCTCAGGATGTCCTCTGCGAGCGACGTGACGTCGTCGAGGTCCGCGGCAACGATCATCTCGTCGAGCTTCGAGCGGTCGAGCTCACGGGCGAGCCTGTCCCAGGCGAGCTGGCGACGGGGGAGAGGGCAGTGGACCGACTCCACTCCCGCGAGCGTGACGCCCCGGAGTATGAACGGCAGCACCGTCGTCGGCAGGTCGGAGCCCCCCGCGAGGCCACAGGCGGCGACGGTCCCACCGTAGCCGGTCTGGCGGATCACGGCGGCGAGGATCGCCCCGCCCACCACGTCGACCCCTCCTGACCAGCGCTCCGTGTCGAGCGGCCGCGGCGGTGCTTCGGCGAGCTCGCCGCGAGGGATCACGGACGTGGCCCCGATCTCTCGCAGGTACTGCTCCTGCTCCGGGCGTCCGCTCACGGCGGCGACCTCGTAGCCGCGGCCCGCGAGGATCGCCACCGCCACGCTGCCGACGCCGCCTGCCGCCCCGGTGACGACGACGGGTCGCGTCGCCCGGTCCGGGCTGAGCCCGTCGTCCTCGAGGGCCATCACGCAGAGCATCGCGGTGAGGCCGGCGGTGCCTATCCCCATGGCGAGACGGGCGTCGAGCTCGTCGGGGACCTTCACCACCCACTCGGAGCGCACCCTGGCGAAGTCGGCGTAGCCGCCGAAGCGGTCCTCCGACAGCCCGAAGCCGGTGACGATCACCTCGTCACCCTCGCGCACGGCGCCGCTCGACGACTGCACGACGACGCCTGCGAGATCGACCCCGCAGACCATCGGAAAGCTGCGCACCACCTTGCCCTTGCCCGTTAGGGCCAGCCCGTCCTTGTAGTTGAGGCTCGAGTAGCGCACCTTCACCGTCACGTCGCCTTCGGGCAGGTCACCCGGACCGATCTCGGAAAGGTGACCGCCCTCACCGTCAGGTTCGGCCGCGAGAACTGCGCGGAAGGCTGCGGGAATCTCCATGGCTCCAGTTAACCCTGATATCTCGCCGTCGTCTCTCGCCGGGCGTCTCTCGCTGGCGGAATCCGCCGGCGGTCTCAGTCCACCTTCGAAGCGACGAGCTGAGCGAAAGCCTGCGCTCCGGGACCGCCGATCGGCATGTGCGTGCCGTCTGCATAGAACCAGCCAGGATTCGCCGCTGCCAGCGCCTCCCAGTTGGCGACGACGACGTTCTTGTAGCTCTGCGCCGCCTGCTCGAGAAGAGCGTTGTTCGGGTTCTGCCAGTAGTCCGGGACGTGGTTCGTCACGAGCACGACCCGGGAGCAGCCGGAGAGGACCTGCATCATCTGTGTTATGTCCGACCAGGTGAGCGGTCCGTTCGTGCCGAGGGCTACGACCACCACTGCCCCGAGCTGCCCCTCGGACTTGAGGCTCTGCGCTTCGGCCACCCCCTGGTACCACTGCTCACCGACGACGGCGTCGACGACGGAGCCCTTGATGTCCGCCAGGAGATCCGGCGCGGCGTCGATCGTGACCGAATCGCCGAAGATCGTCACGCGTCCGGCGACGAGCCCTGGAGCGCCAGAGCCTGGCGGAGGGATGTTGCCCGTGGCGACCGTCGTCGACGTGACGACGGTCGTGCTCGGAGGCGGCGGCTGCACCACGACTCGCCGACGCTTGTGAGGGCGGACCCGGTGCGCGAGGATCGGGAACACGGGATGCTCAGGCATGTTGAAGGTGTCGGAGCTGGCGACTGGGGCGACCGTCGCAGGGCGACGCGTTCTCACCGCGCGCGCCGCGTATGTCGGGCCGCCGCATGCCGCAAGGAGCACGGAAGCTGCCAGAGCGGCAGGAAGGAGCGAAAGGCCGCCGCGGCCGGGATAGAACCTCATCGGGGACCTCTAGTTTACGATTCCTGCACTCTCGGTAGCCAGCGGGCAGGCTGCATCAGGCCACACGCCGAGAAGCGGGGCCGCTAGAGCCGGACCCGCTCCGGTCAGGGCCTGAGCAGGACCTTCACGGCACCGGTGCGACGCGCCTCGCTCGCGGTGAGGACAGCCTCGGCCCAATCGTCGAGGCGGAAGCTGTGCGTGACGACCGGGGAGACATCGAGACCGTCCCTCACCCAGTCGAAGTAGTGCTCGAAGGCGTGCTTGCGGACGCCGTGCACGTCCTCGATCCCGAACGCGTTCGAACCCACCATGCGCAGCTCCTTGAAGTAGAGCGGCGTCCACTCGAAGCGGCCCGGCGGCTCCACTCCGCTTATGACAAGTGTGCCACCCGTCTCGAGGATCCTGAGCGACGTCTCGACGGTCTCGACCGACCCGATGGTGTCGTAGACGACGGCCGGGCCGTCCTGCAGCCAGGCACGGCCGCTCCACGGGACGTGCATCCGTGCGCCCGTGAGCTCGGCCACCGCCTCGACGAGAGCCTCCGGTTCGGAGGGCAGCACGGCCGATGCTCCCATCTGCAGCGCGAGCTCGGCTCGAGATCCTCGGCGGGTGACGGCCCAGACCTCCGTGCCGGGCCAGAGGTGGCGGACCAGAGCGACGGCGGCGAAGGCGAGAGTGCCCGAGCCGTAGACGAGAACAGGGCGGCCCGGCGTGCCCGGTGACGGCTCCGGCGGCGGTGCCAGCAGCACCGTCCGGAGAGAGACCGAGACCGGATCGGCGAGCACGGCGACCTCGTCGCTCACGTCTTCGGGCACGGCGAACAACTGGCTCTCGTGTGCCACGAAGCGCTCTGCATGAGCCCCGGAAGCCCCCGCACAGTTGCCGATGTGGAGCGCCGGAGGCACGATGCCCCGGGTGAAGTTCCTGCACCAAGGGTACCTGCCGTGCGCGCAGGGGTCGCAGGGAGGATCTATGCCGCGCGGTGCACAGGAGAGCCACGGGTTGAGGACCACGCGCTCGCCTGTGTCGGACCGGCGCGCCACCGCCTCGTGGCCGAGGACGTGAGGAAAGCTCAGCATCGCCGTGAGCGGGTTGTCCATCGAGCCGTTGAGCAGGATCTGCTTCGCGTCGCTGCCGCACAACCCGCTCACGACGGTGTCGCAGGTGACCCAGCCGGGCCCGGGTAAGGCGGGTTCGGCTATCTCCTCGAGGCGGACAGGCGCGAACCGCGCGACGAATCCCCGCCTGTCGAGGCTGCCGATCACCTTCGCCGCGGCCTCGCGACGGAGGCTGTGGTGGAAGACGAGTGCTCTCACAGCCGAAAGCCTGTCACGGCAGCAACCGGCGCGCCGGACCGCGCTCGCGCCCCCGCGGATTCCTTGGCAGACTGCACGCATGCCGATCCACTCCGGCGGAGCCAGGCATGAGAGCGCGTCCTTGCTGCAGACGTCCGCTGTGCTGTGCCTGCTGAAGGACAGCGCGACGGCACTCGCGGGCGCCCGCCCCCTGCCGGAGATGCTTCACGCCTGCGCGGAGGCGATGGTGAGGTGGCTCGGGGCGAGTTTCGCCCGGATCTGGGTCTACGACGAGGCGACGAGAACGACGAGCATTACCTGCTCTACGCCCTGTCGGAAGCCCCGCGCAGCGCGTTCGGGGAAATCCCCGTGCCCCTCAAGACACCGGTCTTCGAGCCGACCTTCCGGGGCCTCGGACCGGTCCGGTTGGAGGACGTCACGAAGGATCCGCGCTACGGACGCAGCTCTCCGTTCCACGGCTTGCCGCACGGTCACCCCCCGGTGCGCAGCTACCTCGCCGTTCCCGTCGTGGCCCGCACGGACGAGGTGCTAGGCGGGCTCTTCTTCGGGCATGGCGAGCCCGGCGTGTTCTCCGAGCGGGACGAGCGCCTCGTGGTGGGCACCGCGACCCACGCTGCTATCGCCATAGAGGGCACGAGGTTCCACGAGCAGGGGCACCGCGCTGCGGTCGCCCTGCAACGTGCCCTCCTGCCGGCGGACCTGCCCGAGGTGGAAGGAGCCCGTGTCGCCGTCCGCTACGAGGCGGCGAGCGACCTCGTGGAGACCGGCGGGGACTGGTACGACGTCGGGCTCCTGCCCGACGGGCGCCTCTCCCTCACGGTGGGCGACGTGATGGGCCACGACGTGCGAGCTGCCATGCGGATGGGTCAGGTGCGCAACGCGTTGCGCGCGTACGTGTTCGCCGGGAACGAGCCCGCGGAGGCGCTGCGCAAGGTCGACGACTACATGGAGACGAGCGGCCTCGACCACATGACAACCGTGCTGCACGCCGTCTCCGAGCCGGCGGCCGGCCGGCTGTGCGCCGTGCGCAGCGAGCACCTCCCGCCGGCGGTGCTGCTGCCGGACGGGACGGCGACCTGGTTGGAGCACGAGATCCCGGGCGCGCCGCCCATCGGCGTCGGGCTCTCCGTTTCGCCGCGCGCGGGCGAGGTCGCGCTCGAGGCCGGAACGCTCCTCGTCATGACGTCCGATGGTCTTCTCGAGAGAAGGGGCGAGCCGATCGACACGAGCATGGAGCGACTCTCGCGAGAGCTCGCCGGCTGTTCCGGCCTGCCTCCCGATGCGGTTTGCGACAGGCTCGTCGCCCGTGTGGCCGACCCCCACAGGCGGGACGACATCGCCCTGCTCGTGCTCGCCGTCGAAGGCTGAGCCGGAGCCCTCTCAGCTCGCGACCATGGCGCGTTCCAGCGCCTCGATGTCGAGCTTCGTCATCTCGAGCATGGCCCGCATCACTCGCCGTGCCCTCTCCTCCTCGTCGTCGGCGAGGAGCTCGAGCAACCTGTCAGGGACAATCTGCCACGACATGCCGTAACGATCCTGCAACCATCCACACGACCCCTCCTCGCCCCCGGCGGACAGCTGGCTCCAGAAGTAGTCCACCTCGTCCTGCGACTTGCAGCTGACGACGAAGGAGATCGACTCCCCCGACCCGCCCGACTCCCCCGACTCGCCCGTCTCGCCGTGAGCCGGCCCGCCGTGAGCCGGCCCGCCGTTGAGGCCGAGGAATTCCTGCCCGTCCAGTTCGAACCGGACCGTCATGACGTCGCCGGGGTACCCGGGTCCGTCGTTGCCGTACCTGATCAGCTCGATTATGCGGGAGCTGGGGAAGACCGAGGTGTAGAAGCGCGCCGCCTCCTCTGCCTGGTTGTCAAACCACAGGAAGGGAGTGATCCTCGGCACCTCCAACCTCCTCGTTCTCGCCGACATCGCCCCCCGCAGAGCTGTTATCGGTCGAAACGGCGAGCAGGTTGACTCTTCAGTGCCAAAACCTGCTACGAAACTCGTCCCCCCACCGCCATCTCCCCCGCCACCGCAGGCGCGCCGAGACCGGAGCCTGCACCGTGCCGGCCGAGGATGAGCGCGTCCATCTCGTCGAGGGAGCGTCGTGCCGGCTCGGGTAGGAGGAGTGTGAGCCCGAGGCCCGCGGCAGCGGCCCCCGCAGCGATGAGCAACATGCCCCTCAAGCCGATCGAGTCCTGCAGTGCGGGCACGAGGAACACACCTATGAAGGCGCCGAGCTTGCCGATGCTCGCGGCAATTCCATGGCCGGTGGTCCTGAGCCTCACCGGGAAGAGCTCGGAGGGCAGGACGAACGTCGTCGTGTTGGGACCGAATTCGATGAAGAGGTAGCTCACGCCGAAGATCACGAGGAAGGGCGCGATGAGCGTGGTCAGCACGGGCACGGCACCGAGGACGAGGAACGTCGCCGCCATGACGGCGAAGCCGATCAGCTGCAGCCGCTTGTGCCCGATGCGGTCCATGTGCTTCACCGCGAGCAGGTAGCCAGGAAGGGCGCAGACGACGAACAGGCCGAGCGTGAAGAGGAGCTGCTGGTCGAGAGAAGAGCTCGGCGCCACCTTCTTCAAGATCGCTGGGAGGGAGAGCGTGTTCCCGTAGTACGCGTAGTCGAACAGCAGCCAGCTGCCGGCCGTCCCGAGGACGAGCCGCAGGAGAGAGCGGTTCTTCAGCAGCTCCCGAATGGCTCCACTCGGGGCGAGCATGCCGGGGTCGGCGACCGTGGCGTCGGCGGCGCCGGTGAACCCCGCGCCGTCAAGACTCACGACGCCTTCGGAGAAGCGCTCGAGCGCAGAGGCGGACTCGGCCGAGTACCCCCGGACATGTGCCTCGAAGCGCGGCGACTCGGGCATCCTCGCCCGCAACCAGAGCACGGTCGCAGCAGGAACGGCTCCGAGTCCGAGCAGAAGGCGCCACGTCGTGTCGTGGCTCGCGCCCGAGGAGAGCAGCCCGAGGGCGACGAGCGGCCCCACGATCAGGCCGAGCGCCTGCATGGAGAACACGAGCCCTACCATCCTCCCCCGGTCGGCTCGGTTGGAGTACTCGCTCATGAGCACCGCAGAGACCGGGTAGTCGCCGCCTATGCCCACGCCGAGGATGAAACGGGCGACCACGAGGAAGATCCAGCCTGTGGCAAAGGCCGAGAGCAGCGCCCCGAAGATCATGATGCCGGCGACGGCGGCGTAGACGCTCTTCCGGCCGAGCCTGTCGGCCACCCGCCCGAGCACGAGGGCACCGACGAACGCTCCGAGGATGGCGGAGCCCGTCACCCAGCTCTTCTCCGCCGTCGACAGGTGCCAGCCCTTCGCGACGAGGGCCGCGACGATGCTTATGACGAAGAGGTCGTAAGCGTCTGTGAAGAAGCCGGCGCCGGACACGATCACGGCGCGCAGGTGGAACCGGCTCCGTGGTGCCTCGTCGAGGGCCTTGCCGACGCTGAAGGCGGCCGACCCGGTGTGTGGCGTGTCGCGGTTTCCCACGATTCGAGCCTGCCTCGAACCCGCCTGATCGAGACGGCTTCGAGGTGAACTTCAAGTGAACAGAGAGTAAATTCTGCCATTCGAACGGGGCAACGCCGACCGAAGGCGCGCCGGGAGCGTGGCGGCTTGCCTGCGCCTCACCGGCGCGACTGGCGCAGACGACGTCGAGGTACGCCCCCCGCTCGGCCAGTGGCCTCTGCCCGAGAGCCATGAGCGGACGGTAGGACGCCAGCGAAGCGAGCTCGCTCACCTCCTCAAGCTGGAACCCTCGTCACCTCGATACGACCGTCCCTGTGCTTTCGGGTGCCCGCAGGAGAGAGGTGACCGCTCGTCGCAACGAAGAGGGACGCCCCGTCGGCTCCGCCGAGCGTGCACGACACGGCCATTCTCCCGCCGACGGTGATGCGGTCCGTGACCTCGCCCCCTTCGAGCACCCGCAGGCATTCGCGCGTCGTCGGGGACGCGACCCAGATGGCACCGCGGCGATCGAGACAGATCCCGTCGGGCGATACCCCCTCGGCCAGCTGCGCCCAGGTCCGGCGATCCGTGAGCGAGCCGTCGTCCCGGCGGGTGAAGGCCGTCAGACGACCTGCGAACGTCTCGGCCACGACGAGGGTCGCACCCCCATCTGCGACCACCATGCCGTTCGGGAACTGCAGGTCTCCGGCAGCGAGCGAATGTGAGCCGTCCTGTGCCACTTTGATCACGCCCGCCGGGGCTGGGGCTCCGCGGCCGTAGAGGTCGAAGCCGAACGACCCCACGTAAGCAGTGCCTGAAAGGTCGACCGTCATGTCGTTGATCGGGTGGCTCGTGTAGCTGCTCAGGTCGGCGAGCACCAGGGCTTTGACGCCCTGCTGGTCCGGCTCGGCTGGGTCGGCTGAGTCGGCTGGGTCGGCTGGGCGGGCTGGATGGGCTGGGTCGGCTGGACGGGCCGTGTCGACTCTTCTCGCCGGCTCGAAGCGAAGAAGCCTCCGCGCGTTCATCGAGACGACGAGGAGCCGGCCGTAGGTGTCCCAACCGAGCCCGGAGACGGAGTCGTCCACGGTGAGGACGACACGGTCGCCCGCGCTGCCGGCCCAGCGGTGGACCTCGCCGGAGTGCATGTCCGAGTACCAGAGGGCGTCCTCGTGCCATCGGAGGCCCTCGGGGAAGGCCAGGCCCTCGACGACCGATTCGAGCATCACCGTGGTTGCCTGTGCCGAAGGTGCGCCTGCCGCGTACGCGTGAGAGTGGCGACGGCTACGTAGTGCTTCGCCGGACCTCTCACCCGCCAGCGCTCCTCGACGAGGTTCTCCGAACGGACGGTCGTGGTGACCTCGTAGCTGTCGTCACCACACAAGTGGACGTCGCGCCAGCTGCCGCTCCGGAGATCGAGGTCGACGAAGCGCCGCCCGTCGCAGAAGTAGAGCGTCACGGCGCCGTCGTCCGCCCGGACGCAATCGAGGCGGCGCGTCGCGGGGCTGGTCTGTGTGCCCGAGCGGAGCTCACCCTCCTCGGCGTAACGAGCCCTCGAAGCCGGCACCGTTCCCTCTTCCGGATCGCCTCTCACAACCGTGGCCATCCCGGTGAAGGACCACCGTGCCCCGGAGAGCCCGTCGTCGATGAGACGTTCGAGCGTCCAACTCCCGAGCAGGAAATCGAGCGCTTCCGGGACATCCACCGGACCTGATTCTGCCCTCCGAGCCGCCGCGGTAGGGTCGGGCCCCACTGTCGAATCGAGGAGTGCTCCACATGTCGGGTACCGTCACGCTTCAAAGGAACAAGCCTCTGGTGCTGGCCGACATCCTGCCCGGGACGCTGGTGCGGGACGTGTTGCTCGTCGTGAGTGCGGCCGGCTTCGTCGGGGCGCTGGCCCAGCTCTCGATACATCTTTCCTTCACGCCGGTTCCGATCACCGGCCAGACGCTCGGCGTGCTCCTCGCCGGCACGGCACTCGGCTGGAAGCGTGGCACTGCAGCGATGGTCCTGTACGCGCTCGCGGGCGTGGCGGGAGTGCCGTGGTTCGCCGATCACGCGAGCGGCTACGTGGGAGCATCTTTCGGCTACATCGTCGGGTTCGTGCTCTGCGCCGCCCTGTGCGGATGGCTCGCCGAGCGAGGCGCCGACCGGTCCGTGTGGAGATCTGTCCCCGCCGTCGTCGCCGGCGAGATCGTCATGTACGGCGTCGGCGTGACATGGCTCGCCTTCTACCTCCACGTCGGGGGAGGAAAGGCCATGGCGCTCGGCTTCACCCCGTTCGTCGCGGGCGACGCCATCAAGGCTGGTATCGCTGCGCTGATGCTGCCCGGTGCGTGGAAGCTGGCAGGACGCCGCTAGCCGGCGGGATCAGGCTGCCGGCGGGATCAGGCTGACGGAGCCGCCGTGCGGCTGCGGACCCGCACGAAGAGCAAGCCGCCCACGGTGACAGCGAAGATCACGCCGCCCACGCCGGCGATGACGGGCACGGGCGTACCGTTCTCGAGGAAGGCGGTGTCGCCGCTCAAGGTCGTCTCGCTGCCGAGTTCGGGATAGGTCCCCTGGTAGACGTGGAAGTCGATGGCGAGATCGCCGCTCGTGGCATTGCACGGGATCGTGAAGGTGGCATCGGCCGTGCCGTCGATGGACGAGTTGGCGGGGATCGTCCCATACCCGGTGGAGCTGTCGGGCCACGTCATCGTCACGTGCGGCGTCACGACACCCGAATTCGTGGCGTCGGACCACACGACTCGACCCTCCGTCGCGTCCTCGTTCGCGACGCTCATGGGACTGTTGGTGAGGTTCACCGCCGTGACGGTCGTGTTGACGAGCCAGGTGCAGTCGCCACCCGGACCGCCGTTGGCGGTGATCTTCGCGTTGTCGACGCCGACTGCGACGGCAACGCCGTTCGCCGAGGAGCTGAACTGCTTCGCAGGGACCTTGCTCGAGGCATACGCAACGCCTGCACTGGCGCCGAGAGTGAAAGCCGACGCGAACAATGTCACGGCTATGAGCCGCCCTGAACGCCGCAGCCACCGCCACTTGACGCCGCAACCTGAGCGTGGTGGTGTCATGCAGACAAACGCTACTTCTCCAGGTCCATAGTCGATAGTCGTACTACTCAGGGTGGCGGATATGTCACGCTGGGTTCGTCCGCGTGCGAGGTGGCCTCCAAGTCCGACCGCGTCAGCGCCCTCGCTCTCTCGGCCTCAGAGCTCGACAGCGGCACGTTTGGACGAGGTGGTCGCCCTCGTGAAGCTCCGAGCCAGCGGCGCCACGAGGAGCGACGTGAGCAGCGCTGCAGTCACGATGACGCTGTAGCCGACGTCGGTGATGATGCCGTTCCGCAATGCCACGCTTGCGATCAGGACCTGAAGCGTTCCCCGTCCGTTCAAGAGGGTGGCGAACAGCGGTCGCTCGCCTGGCCGCCTTCCTAAGCCCCGCGCGGAGATCGCTTCCGCAACAGCTTTGGCCGCGAAACCGAAGACAACGAGCGCTGCAAGTGCAATCGCCGCGCCACCACTCGTAACCAGGCGAAACTGCAGCGACACTCCCGCACTCGCGAAGTACACGGGCACGAAGACGCCCGCGATGATGGCCTCCACCGAGGTGATGAGCGCGGTTCGTGCGACGGCCGACCGGCTGACCATGACGCCGGCCACGAAAGCACC
>JAJYVX010000104.1 GCA_021791795.1 Actinomycetes bacterium
ACCACCTGGGTGAGCAGGTGCGGCAGCCCGTTGTACTGCCCGAGCTCCACCCGCTTCGGGTCGACGAGGATCAGCCGGACGTCGTCCGGCGTCGCCCGCATGAGCACCGAGGTGACGAGCGAATTGATGCAGGAGGACTTGCCCGCGCCGGTCGCCCCGGCGATGAGCAGGTGCGGCATGTCGGCGAGGTTCACCATGACCGCCCTGCCTGCGATGTCGCGGCCGAGCGCGACTTCGAGGGGATGCTGCGCCCGCCTTGCCTCGCCTGAGTTGAGCACGTCGCCGAGGGTGACGAGCTGGCGTTGCTGGTTCGGCACCTCCACCCCGATCGCCGACCGTCCGGGTATCGGGGCGAGGATGCGGACGTCGGGCGACGCCATGGCGTAGGCGATGTCCTTCGCGAGGTTCGTCACCCGTGCGACCTTCACGCCCGCTCCGAGCTCGAGCTCGAAACGCGTCACCGTGGGGCCGATCGTGAAGCCGACCAGGTGGGTCTCGACACCGTGGGCGGCAAGGGCGCGCTCCAGTACGTGACCGCGGCTCTCGACCTCCTGCCGGTCGTGCGCCTGGTCCTTGCTGCGCTTCAGCACCTTGAGGGGCGGCGTGCGCCAGTTGGTTCGGCCCGCCAGGCGGCTGCCGACGGCGAGCGAGAGCTGCTCCACCCTGCCGTCTGCGGCTTCGTCGTCGACCGGATCTGGCCCGATGCCCGCCGGGCCACGGGCCCCGGGGGGGCCTGCCACGGCTCCGGCCGTTGCGGCAGCGGCGGATGCTGCGGCGGCGGCGAGGTCGTCGGGAGCACCCCGGGGACGCGACGGGCCGGGCGGCGACGCGTCCTCGCCGTCCGGTCCTCGCCGTGCTCCCGGCGGGAAGGAGCCCTCGGCCTCGCCGTCGTAGGGCGCGGCGGGCATCCCCGGGGCCCACTTGCCCTCCCCGGTGAGCCCCTGCCCGGGACTGCCGTCCGGGCTCCCTCCCGTTTCCTCTCCTCCTCGCGCCTCCCGGCGGGCCGCGTCCGCCGCGTCGAGCGCCGTGCGGCGGAAGCTGCTCGCCGCACCGTGGGTACCGCCCACGAACCGCCCGGTGGCCACAAGAGCTGCTCGCAGCACCCCGACCACCCGCCCTCCCAGCAACCAGCAGAGGCCTGCTGCGGCGGCCGCCCCGAGGATGACGCCGGCACCCCCCACCCCTGTCCCTCTTGCCATGAACCCTGCCACCGCCGAACCCACGATCCCGCCGGCGCCCGCCAGTACCCGCCAGCCGGCGTCGGTCTGCGGGTTGTGACCGGCCAGATCGGCGACGCCGCTCGCTGCGACCGTGAGGAGGACGGCCGACCCGATGGTGCCGAGCACGCCGAACCGAGCGCGCTCAAGGACGAGCAGCATCCCACCGACGAGGAGGGCTGCCGGGATCACGTCCTCTCCCCACCCGACGAGCCTGCCGGCTCCCGACGTCATGCTCCGGCCGATGGGACCGAGCAGGCCGAAGTACAGGGCAAGGCCGAGAAGGACGGCGACGAGCATGAGCAGCATCCCCCAGGCGTCGTCTGGTTGTGCCCGCAGGAGGGTGACCGTCGAGTCAACCGCCCGCTCGATCGGAGAAGGTCCTGGCGCTCTCCCGCTCCCGGCCCGCCGGGAGACCCGTGCGGACGGCGCACGTCTGCGGGTCGAGGTAAAGCTCTCCTTGGCCCGCGTGCGACCGTTCGCCCTTCCGGCCGGTGGCTTGCGCCCGGACTTCGGCGATCCCTTCTGAGCTGCCTTGGCGCGTCTCGCCACCCCGGAGCCGGAGCGGCCTGAAGGCGTACGCGAGCCGGCAGCATGCTTGGCTACTGCCACAATGACAACAACGGTAACACCAGCCTCAAGCCGGGGCAGCTATCCCGGCTGACGGGCGTTCTGCCCGTCGTCGCCTCGTCCGGCTCGGCCCATCGGCGGCCGCGTCTCCGGGCCGTCGGGTCGCCGGGCGGTCAGGCTTCGACGACGACGGGAACGATCATGGGCCGCCGCCTCGTCTTCTCGTTGACGAGCCGGCCGGCCGCCCGCCGGAGGACCCGCCGGAGAGCGTCGGGGTCGCGCACCCCCTCCGACGCCGCCACCTCGACGGCCTTGTGCAGCGCGATCCTGATCTCCTCCGACAGGTCCGCGCTGTCGCCTTCGGTGAGGAACCCCCTGCTCACGACCTCAGGACCGCCCACGATCTCGCCGCTGCGCCGATCGACGGTCACGATGGCCACGAGGACGCCCTCCTCGGCGAGGACACGACGATCCCGCAAGGTCCCGAGCCCCACGTCGCCGCTCAGGCCGTCGACGAACACGTAGCTGCCCGACGCCTCGCCGCCGAAGTCGATCCCTCCTTCGTCGAGGACGACCACGTCGCCGTCTTCGCAGACGAGAGCCTGGTCGGGGGCGACGCCCATCTCGATGGCGAGCCGGGAGTGGGCAAGGAGGTGCCTGTACTCGCCGTGCACCGGCACGAAGCTCTGCGGTCTGGCTACCGAGAGCAGCGTCGCCAGCTCCTCACGGCGGGCGTGGCCGCTCTCGTGCACGTGAGCTACGCCCGCGTGGATCACCTCGGCACCCCGTCGTGCGAGGCCGTCCATCACCTTCGCGACCGCCCACTCGTTGCCTGGTATCGCGTGCGAGCTGAGCACCACCACGTCTCCCTCCCGCACGTCGACGAACCTGCTCTCGCCCGCGGCCATGAGCGCGAGGGCCGACATCGGCTCCCCCTGGGAACCGGTCGAGACCACGCACACCTCACCCGGCTCCAGCTGGTCGGTCGCCTCGATCTCGACCACCGTGGTGTCGGGGATCCGAAGCATCCCGAGCTCGCGTGCGAGAGCGACGTTCTTCAGCATCGAGCGGCCGACAAAGGCAAGCCGCCGGCCCGAGGCGATGGCGGCGTCCGCCAGCTGCTGGACGCGGTGGATGTGGCTCGCGAAGCAGGCGACTATCACTCTGCGGCCCGGGCGCTCCGCGAAGATGCGGCGGAGGGATTCTCCGACGGAGGACTCGCTCCCTGTGTGACCGGGCTCCTCCGCATTGGTCGAGTCCGCGAGGAGGAGTCGGATCCCGTTCGCGCCGGCCGCTATCTGACCGATACGGGCGAGATCCGTGCGCCGGCCGTCGACAGGATGCAGGTCGAGCTTGAAGTCCCCGCTGTGCAGGATCACGCCCATCGACGTGTGGAACGCCACCGCGCATCCGTGCGGCACCGAGTGGGTCACAGGTATGAACTCCACGTTGAAAGGCCCGATGTCGGCCCGCTCGCCGTCGGACATCTCGTGCAGCCGTGCGCGCCGCGCGAGCCCTGCCTCTTCGAGCTTGTTCCGGGTGAGCCCGAGGGTGAACCGCGTGCCGTAGACAGGGGCGTCCACCCGCCGCAGCAGATAGGGGACGGCGCCGATGTGGTCCTCGTGGCCGTGGGTGAGGACGATGCCGTCCACCTTCTCAGCCCGCTCCTCCAGGTAGGAGAGATCCGGCAGCACGAGGTCGACTCCCGGCATCTCAGGGTTCGGGAACATGACGCCGCAGTCGAGCACCACGAGGCGCCCTCGTTGCTCGACGACGGCGCGGTTGCTCCCTATCCCGCCGAGGCCGCGGAGTAACGCGATGGACACGGGTTCAGCCTCCTGCTCGGTTCGGCCGCCGTGTCTCGAGGTCGGCGAGCACGGCCTCTGCCCGCTCCTCCAGCCAGTCGGGCGCGTCACCGTGCGGCAACCTGCACTGGCCCACCGCCTTGCCCATGGCCCGCAGCATGGCCTTGGCGGGCATGGGGTTCGGCGCCTCGTCTCCCGACTGGAAGGAGACCGCGTCGAGTAGGTCGGCGTTCAGGGCGCACGCCCGCTCCACGTCACCTGCGAGGTAGGCAGCGACCATCTCTGCCATCTCCGGACCGATCCAGTGCGCCGCGACGGAGACGACCCCGACGGCTCCCACGGAGAGGAGAGGGAGGGTCAGCAGGTCCTCGCCCGAGTAGCACTCGAAGCCGGCCGGTGCCTCCGCCAGCAGCCGCGCCGTCGAGACGACGTCGCCGGCGGCGTCCTTCACGCCCACGATGTTCGTGTGCTCGCGGGCGAGCCTCACCATGGTGTCGTTCGCCACCTTGCGGCCCGTGCGAACCGGGATGTCGTAGATGAGCACCGGGAGCGAGGTCGCCTCGGCGATGGCTGCGAAGTGCCGGCAGAGACCGGTCTGCGAGGGGCGGTTGTAGTACGGCGTCACGGCGAGGATGCCAGCCACACGCGCCTGCTCCGCGGCTCGCGTCAGCTCCACCGAGTGCGCCGTGTCGTTCGTCGTGGAGCCGGCGATGACAGGGATCGTCAGGCGGTCGGCGAGAACCCGCCACAAGTCAAGCTTCTCCGTGTCGCTGAGCACGGGCGCCTCGCCCGTCGTGCCCGCCACGACCACCGCCTCGCTGCCCGAGCCGGAGAGGAAGTGGCCCAGGTCCGAAGCGGCGTCGAGATCCAGCTTCAGGCTCTCGTCGAAGGGCGTAACCATGGCGGTGACGACGGAGCCGAAGCGGCCCCGGCGGCGGGTGCCGGTGGTCTCGGTCACATCAGCGACGCTACCAGGCGATCGACCGACGAAAGCGGCCGTGTGGGAGTGCGTCGGTCCGGACGCTCCGTCGGCGGAAGCCCGGACCCTCGGCCGTCAGGCGGTCGGCCGTCAGGCCGTCTGCGGCTCGGCCTGCTGCGGCTTCTCGCCCTCGGCGAGCTGGAAGGCGGCGTACTCCTCTGCAGTGTCCTCCCAGTTCTCGAACTGGATGGCCCCGAGCTCGGTGAACCGCTCTCGCAGCCACCCGTCGCCGGCGTCGAGCAGGCCGAGCTTCTTCAGGTTCGGCACGATCTTCGAGAAGAGCATGACCTGGAACTGCCTGCGGTCGGGCGCGGCGATGGTGAGAGGGATCACGTCCTTCGGCGAGACGCCCATCCGGTCCCACACCTCCTGCTGGAGGAAGCGGTCGCGCATCCGCACGGCGGCCTCGAAGGCGAACTCCTGGCGCTCGCGGATCTCGGTGTTGCCGAGCTCGGCGTAGTAGTCCTGCAGGGCGAGCACGCCGAAAGCGACGTGGCGAGCCTCGTCGGACATGACATAGCGCAAGAGCTGCCGCAGGAGCGGCTCCTGGGTCATCGAGTGCATGAAGCCGAAGGCCGCGAGTGCGAGGCCCTCCACCATGATCTGCATGCCGAGGAAGGTCATGTCCCAGCGCGAGTCGGCGATGATGTCGTCGAGCAGGAGCCGCAGGTGAGCGTTGATCGGGTAGTGACCGGACAGCTTCTCGTCCAGGTACTTGGAGAAGACCTCGACGTGGCGGGCCTCGTCCATCACCTGGGTCGAGCCGTAGTACTTGGCGTCGATCCAGGGCACCGACTCAACCACCTTCGCCGTGCAGACGAGAGCCCCCTGCTCACCGTGCATGAATTGTGACAGCGTCCAGTTCTGGCCCTCGACCCCGAACTGGATCCACTCCTTCTCGCCCCACTTGGCGAGCGGCGTGCCTGACAGGTCCACCAGGGTGTGGAGCGGGGGGCCCATCATGAGCTGCTGCTCGACGACAAGCTTCTCCTGGTCGACCTCGGTGTCCCAGGGCAGGTCGGTCTGGGCGTTCCACATCGACGACTTCGCCTTCTCGTAGAGGCGGTCGAGCTTCGGTCTCGATCCCTTCTCGTAGTCCCAGGAGAAGACCGTGTCGTAGTTCGAGTGCACGGCGTGGAGGAGCTCGTCCACGTCGGTGTTCGACACCGAGAGGATCGCCTCGATGTCGTCCACGTCCTCGCGGCCGATCATGTCGCTCACCGATGGGTCGATCGTCGATGCCATGTCGTCTCCTTCTGTACCTACGGGCGGGTAGCGAAACTCCGGTCCGAAGACCCCCGCCCACTCCGGGCGACGAGCACTTCGATCCCGGGCAGGAGGAAGTTCTTCACGAGGCGACCGGCCGTCGGCTGCGGGATCTCCTCCAGCCGGACCGGGCGGGTCGAGGCAAGGGGGCGTGCCGAGTCGAGAGAGACCGCCGCCTCGACCTCTCCCGGCGGGCAGAGCGCCGACGAGAGGACGAGCCGCACGAGCCACTCGCCCACACGGCGGGCGTCCTCGGCTCCGAGCGGTGGTGAGAGGTATGTCTCGAGAAAACGGGCGCAGACGGCGAGCACCCGGTCGAAGTGGGCAAAGGACAGGTAGGGGAGCACGATCTCCGGCTCGTGCCCGAGCACCACCCTCAGGCCGTCGTGCGCGGCGAGCTGAGCCGAGGAGGAAGTGAGGAACGTCTCGAGCTTGTCGGCGAGATTCGGGCACCCGTCCATCCGCCGGGTGAGCACGGAGAAGAACCGGTCCACCTCGCGGGACACGAGCGCAGCGACCAGCTCGTCCCGCCCGCCGGGGAACACCCGGTAGAGCGTCGCCCGGCTGAGTCGGGCCTCGCGGGCGACGTCTTCGATGGTGGTCTTCGTGACCCCGAAGCGCGCCACGCAGGCCAGAGCCGCGTCGAGGACCCGGGCTCTGGAGCTGACCGTGCTCGGCGAGGGGGCGAGGCCGGCAGGCGCTCCAGGCCCGAGATGAGCCGCCACCACCACCACCTCGTCCGGTCTGGGACCTTCCGAGGCCATGGAAGGTTCGGCTAGGGCTGTGCCCACAGGGCTGAGACAATACAGCGAGATTCGTCTCATTGTGCAGCACGTTTGTCGCGGCCCGCTGGTCGGGGAGGCGGCGGTTGGGGTTCGGTGGTCCGTTTCGCCGGATGCGGGTGCGGGCCTGATGCAGCCGGTCGCGCCGCCGGCTGTCAGGACGCCGACAGCTCGAACGGCTCGCCGGGCGCGACGAGCCCGGCCATGATCTCGCTGCGCACGAGCTCTCGCACCTGGTCCCGGTCGTCGAGGTCCCACCTGCCTGGCGATCCGATGAAGGAGAGCACCAGCCTTGCGACGTAGTCGGCGGCCTCCGCGTGCTCGAGCCCCGCCCGCAGCCGGTGGCCGGCGAAGCGGGCGAGGAAGAAGCCCTTCAGCATGGCGACGATCTGCGGAGACTCCACCGTCAGCTGAGGGACGAGGAGCTGAGGTTCAGTCGCAAGGAGGCGCTGCAGGACGGCGTGCTCCTCGACCGCCCGATGGGCCGCGAGGAGACCCTCGACGAGGAGCGTCTCGAGGTCCGGCGCTCCTGCCACGGCTTGCGCCAGCACCTCGAAGAAGCTCAGCGTCTGCCAGGACACCACAGCCCCGATCACCTCGTCCCTGCCTCCAGGGAAGTAGCGGTAGAGGGTCGCCCTCGAGACTCCGGCGGCCCTCGCCACCTCCTCGAGCGAGGTCGCGCCGATGCCACGGCGGACGACGCAGCCGTAGGCCGCCTCGACGATTCCCATCCTCACGTCACGGGCCATCGGCGAAAGACTAAGCCCGCCCCGGCATCGCCTTTGCGAGGCGATAGGCGCGGGACACTCAGAGCCCGAGCAGCGGCTCGATCCCGGCAACCAGCCCGTCGAGGTCACCGACTCTCCGCACGGCGAGGAGGACGCCTGGCATGAACGAGGTCCGGTCTGTCGAGTCGTGACGGAGCGTGAGCGTCTCACCCGGGCCACCGAAAAGCACCTCCTGATGAGCTACGAGGCCGGGAAGACGGATCGAGTGAAGGTGGATGCCCGACAGGCGAGCCGCGCCCCGGGCACCCTCGAGCACCTCGCGCTCCGTCGGATCGGGCGCGAGTGCACCCGAACCCCGCTCGTCTCTCGCGCGCTCCATCCTCTCGGAGGTGGCGATGGCCGTGCCGGAGGGTGCGTCCCTCTTCAGCTCGTGGTGCAACTCGACGACCTCGATGCCCGAGAAGAACGGGGCGCAGATCTCGGCGCAGCGCATCATGAGCACGGCGCCGAGGGAGAAGTTCGCCGCGAGGACCGCGTTGGCCGCGCTCGGAGGCCCGAACTCGGAAGACAGCCTGGCGACGTCCGCTGCCTCGAGGCCGGTCGTGCCACAGACTGCGTGGACCCCGTTCTCCGCGCACCACGACAGGTTCCGCCGGGCGGCGTCGGCGGCCGTGAAGTCCACCGCCACGTCGATGCCGGCAGGATCCAGCTCTTCCACCCCTCCCCGGATCCTGACGCGGCCCGCCACCTCTCCGAGCCCGCTCACGACGCTGCCGAGGTCCGAGCCGGCAGCGCCCGGATCCACGGCCGCGACGAGCTCGAGGTCCGCCTCCGCGTCGAGAGCCCGGCACACCGTGGCGCCCATTCGCCCGGCGGCACCGAACACGGCGACCCTCATCACCTCTGCGCGACCTCGGCCACGTACGCCAACGTAGCTCCGGGCCGGAGGGTCAGCCGGGGTAGATATCTCCCTCACGAAAGGGACCGACCGCCGCCAGCACCCGCTCGCCACCGAGAACGCTCCGCGCCACGGCGGCCGCCGACTCGACCGTCACCGCGGCGATCCTCTCGAGCACGTCTTCCACCGTGAGCACTTCGCCGTGGAGAAGGAGGCTCGCGCCGATGCGGGACATCCGTGCACCCGAGTCCTCGAGAGAGAGGAGGAGATCGGCGCGGAGGTTGCCCTTCGCCACGTCGAGCTCCCGCTCGCTGACGCCGGCCGCCCGCATCGAGTCGAGCTCGCGTTCGAGGAGGCCGATCACTTCGGCGACGTTGTCGGGTGCGGTGGCCACCGAGACCTCGAGCATGCCGGCGTCTTCGTAGGCCACGCGGTCCGAGCCGATCGAGTAGGCGAGACCGCGCTCCTCGCGTATCTCTTGGAAGAGGCGGCTCGAGAGCCCGCCTCCGAGCACGTGGTTCAACGCCGCCAGGCTGAAGCGCTCTTCCGATCGCCTGGCCGGCGCACGGACGCCGATCACGAGATGTGCCTGCTCGCTCTCCCGGGTCTCGACGACGAGCGGCCTGACGTCCGGCCCGGGCATGTTCCGGACCGGCGGTCCCCCGCCCGCCACGTCGAACCGGTTGGCGATGGCGGCTTCGACTACGTCGTGCGCGACGTCTCCGGCCGCGGCGACGACCATGTTGGCCGGGCGGTAGTGGCTGTCGAAGAAGGCCCGTATCTCCTCGACGGTCACGGCCTTCACCCGCGCGGGATCGCCGAGGACCTCACGGCCGAGCGGATGCCCGGGGAACATCGCCCCGGAGAAGCGTTCCTGCACCACCTCCGCCGGCTCGTCGTAGTGCATGAGGATCTCCTCGAGTATCACCTGCCGCTCCGCCTCGACTTCCTGCGGCCGGAACGCCGGCTCCCGCAGGATGTCGCCGAGGATCCGGAGCGGCAGCTCGAGGTGCTCGGAGAGCGTGCGCACGTAGAAGGCGGTGTACTCCTTCGTCGTGTATGCGTTCATGTCACCGCCGACCGCGTCCACCGCTTCGGCTATGTCTCGCGCCGAGAGCGACTCGGTCCCCTTGAAGAGCAGGTGCTCGAGGAAGTGCGAGATCCCCGCCTGAGAAGGCGTCTCGTCACGCGAGCCTGTCCCCACGAAGACGCCGACGCTCACGGACCTGACGTCTGCCATCTCCTCGGTGACGAGCCGCACGCCCGAGGGGAGCGTCGAGGTACGGATCACCTCGTGCGGACCCCGGCGGGCAGCGAAACAAACCTCTTCACAGCTCGGCCCGCCCCCACGACGAGCGTCGCGCGGCTCTGGCCGCGGGCCGGTTCAGCGAGCGTCGCGCGGCCGACGTCGCGGCCCGCCTCCAGGCCCGTCGCGGCGCCCTCCTTCGGGCCGCCTCCCACCGTCGCGGTCCCGGCGCTGCGGCGATGGTCCAGAGCCCTGCGACTTGGCAGGACCGAGGCTTCCGTAGGTGGCCTCCAGCTCCGCGTCGAACTGGTCCTCGAAGGAGGCGTGCCTGAAGCCACCGTCGTCGGCCGATTCGGCAGCCTCGCCACCACCGCCCTCCGCGCTCGTGTTCGAGCCCCGGCCCGAGCCCTCGCCGGAGCTGGGTGACTCCTCACCGACGAGCGAGAGCGAGACCTTTCCCTGCGGGTCGATGTCGTCGACCCTCACCTCGAGCTCCTGGCCGAGCTCCACCACGTCCTCGACACGCTCGACTCGCTTCCCACGACCGAGCCGTGAGATGTGGACGAGCCCGTCGCGGCCGGGCAGGATGTTCACGAAGGCGCCGAACTTCGTGATGTTGACGACCCTTCCGGTGTAGGTCTTGCCGACCTCGGCCGCCGGGGGGTCGAGGATGAGCCCGATGCGCCGCCGCGCCTCGTCGACGACTGAGCGCTCCTTTGCTCCGATGGTGACCACGCCGACGGTCCCGTCGTCGTCGACGTTGATCTCGGCTCCGGTCTCCTGCTGGATCGAATTGATGACCTTGCCCTTCGGACCGATCACCTCGCCGATCTTGTCGACCGGGATCTCGAAGCTCACGATCTTCGGTGCGTGGGGCTTCACGTCCTCCCGCGGCTCGGCTATAGCCGAGTGGATCACGTCGAGGATGACGAGCCTCGCTTCCTTCGCCTGGCGGAGCGCTTGGGCGAGCACCTCGGCGGGCAGCCCGTCGATCTTCGTGTCGAGCTGCAACGCCGTCACGAACTCCGCCGTTCCGGCGACCTTGAAGTCCATGTCGCCGAAGGCGTCCTCGGCGCCGAGGATGTCGGTGAGCGTCGTGTACTTGC
>JAJYVX010000105.1 GCA_021791795.1 Actinomycetes bacterium
CCTCCGGCCGGCCGGCCGGGTGGCGTCCCGGGGCGACCGGCGCCACGGCGTCGGGGGCCGGATCCGCCGGGCCTGCCGGGCCGTCCGGCGCGGCGAAGTCCGCCGGAGCGGCGGGAGACGGCCTGACGCCTCCGCCTGGCTCGCCCGCGCCGCGCCGCTCCCGGAGGGCAGGATCCGCCACTGGAGGACCGGCATCCGGAGCTGCGGGTTCGAGCCCGCCTGCTGCCCGACGATCCCGCGCCGCCACTCCGGGGCGCGCCGGCCGCGCTGGCTCGGGAGCCAGCCGATCCACCCGTCCCACCGCACCACCTCGTCCGACCCCGCCGGCTCGAGCACCGGGGCAGGCGGACGCGAGCCCGGTTGCCCCGAGCGCCCCGAGCACGCCGCCGGCCACCCCGAGCGCCCCGAGCACGCCGCCGCCCGCTGAGACCGAGCAGAGCGCTCCCAACGTGGGAAGCCTTGCCATACCGGGCTACGACACCCTCGCGGCGTCACAGGTCGTACAGCGCCTCGGATCCCTCGGGCCGGACGAGCTCGACGCGATCCGCCGTTACGAGGTGGCGACGAGGGGACGCAGGACAGTCCTGCACCGGATCGCCCAGCTGTCGGGCTCAGACGGTCGGGCGAGCGCCTGAGCGACGCGAGCTCAGTCAGCTCGGAGAGGGCGGCCGCGTGGAGATGGACGTCGGTGCCCGTGTCGCCGAGCCTGCCGATCTCGAGCTCGTCACGGCCCTTGTCTCAGGAGCGGTGCGCTCGTTGAGGAGCGAACGCGGTGGCCAGCAGCTGCTCGAGAGGGAGCTGAGCGACTTCGCCGGTTCACCGTCGGAGCTGTCGGATGTCCTCCGCGCGTACTTGTACCCGGCCGGTGACCATCTGGCGGTCGTGGGGGAGGTCGACGGCGTCGCCGTCGGCCTTGCTCTCGTTCGGTTCGACGAGACGCAGCCCGGCCCGCGGGTGGCGACGGTGGAGGCCGTCTACGTGGAGACGGAAGCTCGCGGTGTCGGCGTCGGAGAGTCGATCCTGGCCGAAGTGTCAGAGCTCGCGGGCACTCGTGGAGCCTCCTCCATCGACGCTTACGCGCTCCCCGGCATGAGGGAGCTGAAGAACTTCTTCGAGTCGGCTGGCTTCGTGGCAAGGCTCCTCACGATGCGAGGACCTGTGCGGCGATGACGGGGGCCGAAGCCGGGGACAAGGTGCTCGGAGGGGAGCCGGGGACAGGGAGGGAGGAAGAGCGGGCCACCGCGGGGACGGGCCCGCAGTCCCCGGTGCTGGCTGTGGGAGCCGTCGTCGAGTTGCCTTCCCCGTCGGGCTCGGGCGGCGCGGTCGAGAGGTCCTTGTTGCTCGTGAAGCGGGGCCACCCACCGGGTGAGGACAGGTGGTCTGTCCCCGGCGGCCGGGTAGAGGCCGGCGAGACGCTCGAGAACGCCGTCGCGCGGGAGGTACGGGAGGAGACCGGGCTCGAGGTGTCGGTGGGCGATCTGATCGGTTGGGTCGAGCGCACCGGTCCCGGCTACCACTTCGTCATAGTCGACTTCCGGGCGCAGCTCGTCTCGCTCGGCGACGGCGAGGTCCCGTCCGGCGCGGCGGCCGGCGAGTCCTCGGCGTGGGATGCGGCTCTAAGACCCGGGGACGATGCCAGCGACGCGGCGTGGGTGCCGGTGAGCCGCCTGTACGAGCTAGACCTCGTCGACGGGCTTCTCGACTTCCTCGTCGAGCACGGAGTCGTCGGAGCCTGACGACTCCGTGTGGCTGGATGGCTCGGCGGCTGCTGTCCCGCCTGGGGTTGGCGGCTCGCCGGTGGACTGCGCGACAGGTCTGGCCTGCTGTGCGGGACGTTCCGGGCGATGCGGTTGACCGGGGTGCGGCTCCCTCTCCTGGCGGGGAGGCCGCGGCACGCGGCGAGGGGCGCGCTCGCCACCGAGCGGTTGGGGAGGCGGCGGCATCGCCATGCCGAGCAGGGGGGCAAGGGCAGGCAACCGACCGGCGGCGAGTCGAGCCTGCCTTTCCACCTCGCCCGAGTCGTCCTTCGGCAAGCCCCCCGGCTTTATCTGCCGTCGCACCGGCGAAGCGACAGCAGCCTCGAGCAGCGCGAGCCAGCGGTCCGGTGCTGTCTCTGCCGTCATGGCCGTGCTCGCCTGAGCGGCGAGCGGTTCGACCAGGGCTGAGGGGAAGCGGGCCGTCGGCTCGGGTGCCCGCCCGCTCAGCCGGAGCGCCTGCAGCACGCGGCCGTCTTCGAGCGCCTTCGAGATGTGCTCTTCCCAGTCGGCTCGCAGGTTCGCCACGCGCTTGTCGAGACCTTCGCGCAACCGGCGGTGCAGTTCACGTGCGGCCTCGTCCCTCGGGGCCGCGCCGGCGACGGCGGTCCGCAGGTCGCGCAGGCTGATCTCGTCCATGCGCTCGACAGCCGCCTCCGCCCTGTCGAGCCAGAGGGCGCCCTGCACGTCTGGCATGAGCTGTTCGGCGACGGCGATGAGGGGTTCGCCTGACACGAGTGGGCGGCCATCGGCCCGGGCGCGCTGCTGCTCCTCGGCTATCGCCTTGCGCAGCGCGGGCAGCCCACCGGCGGCGAGACGCTCTGCTATCGGGCGGTGCTCGCTCGAGAGCGACGCGAAGAGCTCGTCGCGGTGCTTCGTCCCGGGCTCGAGCCGAGCCGGTCCGCGCCGCCGCGGCTCTCGCTCGGCTGCGCCCCTCGGCGCCGCCCCACGCTCGCCGCCGCCCCTGGCGCCCGCGCCGGCACGAAGAGAACGCTCCGAGGGTCGCTCGCGCGGCTGCCGCTCACCCTCCCGGCTCCGCAAGGGGCGTTCCCGCTCCGGGCCGCCGGCGCTCCTCCTCGCAGCTCGCTCCTCTTCGTCACGAGGCGGGCGCTCCGAGCGGCGTTGCGCTCGTCCGGGCTCTGCACGACCTTGGTCAGGACAACCCTGGTCAGG
Source organism: Actinomycetes bacterium (assembly GCA_021791795.1). Lineage (GTDB taxonomy): Bacteria > Actinomycetota > Acidimicrobiia > Acidimicrobiales > Bog-793 > JAKATT01. The sequence goes on from JAJYVX010000105.1 coordinate 2,928, forward strand.
GCGGCCCCGGTCGGTTCGGCCACGCTCCGGGCGGCCCCGGCCCGTCCGGCCGGCGAGGACGGTGGTGACCCCCGGGGTCGGCTTGGAGGAACCGATGACCTCGATCTTGCCTCGCGGGGGCGTCTTCTCCTTGCTCGGGAGCACCGAGACGATCGTGAGACCGTCGATCTCGATCTCGGCCTCGACGCGGATGACGTCTCCGACCTTCGCACCGGCCGGGAGCAGTGAGCGGCCGAGGACGCCCTTCGGTTCGCGGGCGCCGGCGGCACGCCAGGTGAAGCTCTCGTCGTCACGGGAGCTCGTAAGCTCGATGTCCATCCGGTGCGGCATGACCCGGCCAAGCTACAGGCTGGAGCATGCACTGCTCGACCCACCCACCCACCCGACCATGCTGCGCAGTGCATAGACGCCGGCCGGCAACCGCTACAACAGCCGCATGAAGGGCTCTCGCGGGCAGGCTGGCGCTGTTGCAGAGGCGGCTCGCCTGGCGGACGAGGTCCTCTTCCCGCGCGTCGTCGCGACCGACTCCTCCGAGCTCGTCCCGATCGACTCGCTTGACGCTCTCGCCGCGGCAGGCCTGTACGGCATCGCAGGACCTCGTCGCGCAGGCGGTCTCGAGCTCGACCAGTCCGAGGGGTTGCAGGTCATCGAGGAGCTGGCCCGGGGCTGCCTCGCCACAGCGTTCGTCTGGCTGCAGCATCACGGCACGGTGCGGGCGGTCGCCGCAGCCGGGGGCGAGCTGCGCGAGCGGCTCCTCGGGCCGCTCTGCCGGGGCGAGATCCGCTCCGGGGTGGCCTTCGCCGGGCTGCGCCGCCTTGGGCCACCGCTACTCGTCGCCTCCCCTGAACGAGACGAAGCGTTCCTCCTCAACGGTCACCTCCCGTGGCTCACCGGTTGGGGGGCGATAGACGTCGCTCTCGTCGCCGCCCGCGACGCGGGCGGCTTCGGCGACGTGGTGTGGGGGGTGGTGGACGCGCGAGAAGGGCCGGGCCTCGCCGTGGAAAGGCTGCGGCTCACGGCCATGGACGCGACAGCCACCGTGACCGCCGAGCTCACTGATCTCCACCTGCCCGGCGACCGCATCGTCGGCGTCGAGCCATACGAGGAATGGCTCGCCCGGGACGCCGCCGGGCTCAGGACCAACGGCTCGATGGCTCTCGGGCTCGGCCGGAGGGTGGTGGCGCTGCTCGAGGAGAGCGGCGCCGGCGAGCCAGCCGCCGCCTTCGCCCGGCGACTCGACAGCGCACGGGACGGGCTGGACCGCGCCGGGGTCCGCGCGCTTCCTGCCGCCCGAGCAGATGCCGTTGACGTCGCGGTGCAGGCCGCCATGGCGCTCGTCGTGGCGCGGGGCGGCAGGGCTCTCGTGCGAGGGGAGCTCGAGGAGATCCTGGCCCGGCAGGCCGTCTTCCTCCTCGTCTTCGGCCAGACTCCCGCGATCAAGGCCGCGCAGCTGAGGCGCGCGTCGCGCCCCTCAGGCAGTCAGTAAGTCTCGTCGTCGGCGACCCGCTCCGGGTCGTCCAAGTGGGCGTCCTGGCCGCCTTCGGCGTTGCCCGCCTCCCCCTCGGAGATGAGCTCGTGGTCGGAGTACTCCTCGTCGTCGAAGTCGACCTCGCTGTCGATGGCGGAGAGGTCGTCCACCTGCTCGGGCACGAAGCCATCCTCCGTCTCCTCTAGAGGCGTGGCGCCGCTGTACAGGTCACTCTCTCTCATCTGAGCGAGCCTAGGGGCGCCGCGTCAGCGCAGGATCGCCTGGACGAGGTGCGGGCCGTCCTCGGCGAAGGAGCGTCGGAGCGCCTCTGTCAGGTCCTCGGCCGTGTGTGCTCGCGTGGCAGGTACACCCATCGACTCCGAGAGGGCGACGAAGTCCGTCAAGGGATGCGAGAGGTCGAGCATGGAGCGCGCCACCGGTCCGCCCGCCTCGGCCCCGACGCGGCCGAGCTCGATGTTGAGGATGCCGTAGGAGCCATTGTCGAGGATGACGGTGGTGACGTCGAGGCCCTCGCGCGCCTGGGTCCAGAGGGCCTGGATCGTGTACATGGCGCTCCCGTCCGCCTCGAGGGCGAGGACCGGTCTGTCGGGGCAGGCGACCGCCGCCCCGGTGGCGAGCGGGAGGCCCTGGCCGATGGCGTTGCCGGAAAGTGTGAGCAGGTCGTGGCGGGCCGCGCCCGCCGTCGCACCCGGGAGGAGGAAGCCGCTCGTGATGGCCTCGTCGGAGATGACGGCGTTCTCGGGCAGCACTGCTCCGATCGCGGCCGCGAAGGAATGGGGGTTGAGCGGGCCGGACGGGGGATCCGGCCGAGCCGGTGGGGAGCCGAAGACCTCTTCGGCTGCCGCCTTCGCGCTGGCGTCTGCGCCGAGCAGGTCGGCGAGCGCCTCGAGCGCAGCCGCGGAGTCCTCGGAAGGACCGGCGAGCACTCGGACCTCGCAGCCGCGCGGGACGAGGTCGCTCGGCTTGTCCGGGTAGGCGAATGGCGAAACGGGCGCCCGCGCGCCCACGAGCACCAGGTGCGCGATATCGCCCAGCTGGGCCTGCACGAACTCGCCGAAGTAGCCGAGCCGCTCGATCGGCGGGACGCCGGCGCCGCGCTCCATCCGGCCCGGGAAGGGCTCGGCGAAGAGCTTCGCCCCCGTGCGGGCGGCGACCCTCGTGGCCGCGGCGATGCCTCGCTCACCGAGAGAGAGGCCCCCGAGCACGATGGCGGCCGGTGCGCCTGAGTCGATCGCGCGGGCGACGGCCGCGAGGCGAGCCTCGTCGGGTGGAGCGAGCTGCGTCCCAGGCACCGCCGCGGGGCCCGCGGCGCCGGCACCGCCGCGGGCCCCGATCGAAGCGGGGTCGGCGTCAAGCCAGCTGACATCTGCCGGGAGCACGAGCGTCGCCACGCAGGCCGGGGCGCCGAGCGCCGCCCGGACTGCCTCCTCGGCGTCACGGGCGATCGTCGCGGTCCGCCCTGTGGAGCGATACCAGCCGCTCACCGGCCGAGCGAGGCTCGCTATGTCCGACTCGAGCGGGGCGTCGAAGCGCTTGTGGTAAGTGGCGTGGTCGCCTACCACGTTCACGAGCGGTGTCCCGGCGCGTCGCGCGTTGTGCAAGTTGGCGATCCCGTTGGCGAGCCCTGGACCGAGGTGGAGGAGCGTGGCCGCCGGCCGCCCCGTCATGCGGCCGTACCCGTCGGCTGCTCCGGTGGCGACGCCCTCGAAGAGGGCGAGGACCGGCCGCATCTCCGGGACGGCGTCGAGCACGGAGACGAAGTGCATCTCCGAAGTACCGGGGTTCATGAAGCAGGCGTGGACGCCGTTTCGCGCGAGCACCCGCAGGAGGACTTCGGCGCCCTTCATCGCTCCGCGCCGAAGATCTTGTCCGGGTTGAGGATGCCGTCGGGGTCGAAGGCGTCCTTCACCCGCCGCATGAGCGCTATCCGGGCGGGCGATTCGAGCTCCATGAAGACGGGACTCTTCGCCGTACCGATCCCGTGCTCACCCGAGATGGCTCCGCCGAGCGCCACACCCGCCCCGATCAGGGCCGAGAGAACCCTCTCCCGCAACGCCGGATCACGCTGGAAGACCGCCAGGTGCACGTTGCCGTCTCCGGCGTGGCCGCAGCCGGCCACGAAGGAACCGTGCTCGGCCGCCAGCTTGCCGGCGAGCTCGAGGTACTCGGCGATGCTCGCCCGAGGCACGACGACGTCGACGATCTCGTCGGCGCCGGCAGCCTTTGCCCCGTAGAAGGCACGTTCCCGGGCGAGCACGAGACCTCGCCCGGCTTGAGGAGGCAGGACGAACACATCGAGGGCCCCGAACTCCGTGAGAAGGGACGCGAGCGTCTCGAGGTCCTCCTCGACGCGCGACTCGCTCCGGTGGTCGACGACCGCCACGAGGTATGCCGCGGCTCGTCGGCGCATCTCGTCGGGGATGTTGAGGTCGAGCTTCTCGTTCTCGACCATCACGCCCATCGTGAGGGCGTCGATGTACTCGAGGATCGTCGGGGTGAGCCCGCGCCGCAGTACCTCGGGGATCGCTGTGGCGATCTCGGCAAGCGTGTCGAAGGGGGCGAGCACGGTGGCGGAGGCGGGAAGCAGCGGCTGCAACTTCAGCGTCACCTCGGTCACAAGGCCGAGGGTGCCCTCCGAGCCGATCAGCATCTGGGTGACGTCGTAGCCGCTCGAGGACTTGACGAACTTGCCTCCGGACCGAATCAACTCGCCGGTGCCGAGGACCACTTCGATCCCGAGGACGTTCTGGCGCGTCACGCCGAAGCGCACCGCCCTCATCCCGCCGGCGTTCGTCGAGACGTTGCCGCCGAGCGAGGCGCTCTGCTCGCCGGGGCGGACCGGATACATGAGCCCGTGCGGCTCGAGAGCGGCGTCGAGCTCGTCGAGGGTGACGCCGGGCTCGACGACTGCGATCTGGTTCTCCCGGTCGATCTCGAGGATCCGGTTCATACGGGCGAAGGAGACCACGAGGCCGCCGGGAGCGGGTACGCAGGCTCCCGAGAGCCCGCTCGCGCTCCCGCGGGCGGTGAGCGGGACCCGGTGCACGCGGGCCAGGCGGACCAACTCCGCCACCTCGCCCGCTGACTCGGGGAAGACAACACCTATCGGCACGACGGGCTCGGTGAGGAGTCCTTCGTCGTGGGTGAGCTCCTCGCCGACGGCATCCTCGCCGAGGAACCGGTCAGCTCCGACGAGCTCGGACACTGCCTGCAGGAATCCCTCCACTGGCACGACGAGAGGCTAGTGGTGAACCGTTCGTCCCTATGATGCTCGCCGTGCGGTCGGCCGTAGCAGGCGGAGTGTTCGACAGGCTGCTCGACGACGCGGCCCTGTTTCCCCCCGCCAGGATGGAGATGGAGCAGGCCGTCGCGGCCCATCTGGCGCACGAGGCGAGCTGGTACGCGGCGCTCCTCGGCCCGTTCGTCTGCCCCGTCACTCGCCTTCCTGAAGGAGCGGTCGTCTACGCCGAGGTGCCCTGGCGCGAACGCGACGTGGTCGCCCGGGTTCTCGATGTCCTTGCGGGCACCGGTATCCGGGCGAAGCTCAGGACAGGTGGTCTCAAGGCGGCGATGTTCCCCTCCGACGCCGAGCGGGACGAGCCGGCCGTGACCGGGCAGGTGAAGAGGATCGGCGCCTCGGTGCGCTGCTTGTTCGCCGGCTTCGGCACCTGCAGCGTGCTCGAACCGGTCGAAGAGCTCGTCCGCCTCGGCCTTCTCGAGGAGCCGCTGTGAGCAGGGTCGGGGCGCGATGAGCCTCGGCGAGGGCTCTCTCTTTCCCGTCGAGAACCTTCCTTTCTGCGTGTTCTCCGCGCCCGGCGACGGGCGGAGGCGAGTCGGCGTCGCCATCGGGTCCTACGTCCTCGAGGCGGCGCCCGTCTGCGAGTCGCGCGGGCTGGCGAGCGAGGCGCCGGCGCTCTCCGCCGGAGCGCTCAACCCGTTCCTCGCTCGAGGGCCCGTTGCGTGGCAGAGAGTGAGGGAGGCGCTCGCGGAGGCGATCAGCCGTCGCTCCGAGGTGGAACCCGTGGCGGGAAACCTGCACCCCCTCTCGGACGTGACCCTGCACCTCCCCTTCGAGGTGGCCGACTACGTCGACTTCTACTCCTCGGAGCACCACGCGTCGAACGTCGGGCGCATCTTCCGTCCCGACGGCGACCCCCTCCCGCCGAATTGGAAGCACCTTCCCATCGGGTACCACGGACGGGCGGGCACGGTCGTCGTGTCCGGCACTCCCATCGTCCGCCCGAAGGGGCAGCGCAAGAGGACGACCGATCCCTCGCCCACCTTCGGGCCGTCGGAGCGGTTGGACATCGAGGCGGAGGTCGGTTTCGTCGTCGGGTCAGGCTCTCGCATCGGCGAGCCGGTGCCGCTCGACGACTTCGAATGGCACGTGTTCGGGCTCGTGCTGCTGAACGACTGGTCGGCGCGCGACATCCAGTCGTGGGAGTCCGTGCCGCTCGGGCCATTCCTCGGCAAGTCGTTCGCCACCTCCGTGTCGCCGTTCGTCGTGCCGATCGCGGCTCTCGAGCACGCGCGGCTCGCACCGCCGCCGCGCGACCCGCCGGTGCTGCCCTACCTCGACGACTCCGGCAAGCCGCCGTGGGGGCTCGACCTCAGCCTCGAGATCGCCTGGAACGGCACCGTCGTGAGCCGCCCGCCTTTCCGGACCATGTACTGGACGCCTGCCCAGCAGCTGGCCCACATGACCGTGAACGGCGCATCGCTCAGGACCGGCGACCTGTACGCCTCCGGGACGGTGAGCGGCCCCTCGGGGGACGAACGCGGCTCCTTCCTCGAGCTGAGCTGGAACGGATCGACGCCTGTGAGCCTCGGCGACGGCTCCGAGCGGTCGTTCCTCGAGGACGGCGACGTCGTCACGATCAGCGCGACGGCACCCGGAGCGAACGGCACCACGATCGGTCTCGGCGAGGTGACCGGCCAGATCCTGCCGTGACCGGGCTGCCCGCCGTCCCTCCGCAAGAGACGATCCAGCAGGTCGTGTCCCAACTCGCCGCTCGGGTACCGGGGCGTGACCTCGCAAGGGCCAGCGCCGAGCTGTCGCTTGCGTACAGATCAGCCGGAGCTGTCGGTGGGGCCGGCGGTGCCGGTGGGGCCGGCGGACGCGGCGGTGGCGGGTCGGCGGAGGTCCCTGTCGGTTCGGACCTCGCGGCGCTCGCGTACCTCGTCACCCGCTTCCCTGCGACGTTCGCCGCGAGCAGGAGGGCTCTTGAGCTGTCGAAGGAGTCCTCGGCCGGCTGGCGCCCCAGGAGCCTCGTCGACGTCGGGGCTGGACCCGGCACGGCCGCCCTCGCAGCGGCGTCCACTTGGCCGGATCTCGAGAGGGCGCTCCTGCTCGAGCCGGGGCGGCACATGCGGAGCCTCGGCGAGGAGCTCTGCGCGCGCCTCGGCCTGTGCGGCCCCTCCTGGCGATGGGGCGTCGCCGAACCGGGCGAGCCGGGCGAGCCAGGCGAGCTCACAGGCTTCGACGTCGTCGCGATGGCCTACGTGCTCGGCGAGGCGGGGGAGAGGGCCGACGACCTGGTGGCTCTCTGGTGGGAGCGGTGCTCCGGGCTGATCGTCGTGGTCGAGCCCGGCACGCCGGCAGGGTTCGGTGTCGTCCGCCGGGTTCGCTCCCTGCTCGTCTCCCTCGGCGGGACGGTGGTCGCTCCGTGCCCGCACGAGGCCGACTGCCCCATGGGCGAGGGGGACTGGTGCCACTTCGGCGTGCGGCTCTCGCGCTCTTCTCTCCACCGGAGGATGAAAGCGGGGGAGGTGGGTTGGGAGGACGAGAAGTTCAGTTTTGCCGCGGTGGCGCGGCCTGCGCTGCCCGGCGGTCGGAGCGCGGGGCGGATCCTGCGGCGGCCGGGGCGGCAGCGCCGCCGCGTGGAGCTGTCCCTTTGCACCGAAGCCGGTCTCGAGCGGGCCACGATCGGCCGGAGCTCGCCCCTCTACCGGCGCGCCGTGAAGTCGGCCTGGGGCGACGCGTGGCCCGATGCCTCGGCGAGTCGGGTGTAGCGGGCTGGGCTAGGGGATCTTGCCCGGCCCGGTCAGGAGGCAGCCCGCCCGTCTCGCCGGGTCGGCCGGGGCGGCGAGGTGGGGCGGCTTGGCGAA
>JAJYVX010000106.1 GCA_021791795.1 Actinomycetes bacterium
GATCGAAGAACCAACCCACACTGAGCGTGTTCTCGTCATCGATCGGCACTCGCCACTCAATGTGTGCGATGGCGTACAACGCGTTGGGCCACAAGAACACGCCGCGTCCCTGACCGCCGCGCGGCCGATCGCCAGTATTGTGCGTGACCTGCAAGCTCTTCGTGGGATCTTCCTCCCGCTCCCGTCCGTACACGAAACCGAAGTGGTGCTCCTCAAACATCAGCCTCACGTGTCGGCGGGCCACGTAACCCTCGTCACCTGCCAGCCGCCGAGTCCAAGTCTCGTGCAGCCACTCGAAGTGCACGGGGTCGATCGAGTTCTCCTGCGCCTGTAGCCAATTGCAGGGGACGCTCGACGTAACGACCTGGACGAACCCGTTCCCCCAAGTGAAGAGCTCCCAGTTCGGTATCGGCGGTGGCTCGCCGCTGCCCATCCATGCCCAGACAAGACCGCGATGCTCCCGCACCGGATATGCGATGGCCCGGACGCGGTCCCGGAACCTGCCTAGGGAATCAGCCGCATCCTCGTACGGCTGCGCCTTGCATGTCCCTGTCTCGTCGAACAACCAGCCGTGATAGCAACACCGGACTCCACGCTCCTCGACCCAGCCGCAGGAAAGGTCGGTCCCACGATGGGGACACGAGCGCTGTAGGAGCCCCAGATGACCCGCACGATCCCGGTAGAGGACGAGATCCTCCCCGAGCAGCCTGCGCGGGACGACGGCGCCACGCTCGATCTCAGCCGTCCCGCCTATCGGCTGCCAGTACCAGCGCAGCAACGACCCGAGCAACGACCCGGGCCCGACCTCGCTCATGGCGCGGTTGGCCTCAGGGCTCACGCTCATCAGTGGGCACCCTCGTCAACCAACGCAACGGCTGGTGCACGACCCTTGATCTCGCGCCGGGCACGGCCACCTGCAACGGCAGCAACACTCACACCGCCGACCAAACCGATCGCAAGGGCGATCAAGATACCAAGATCACTCCCTGCCACGGTGGAGGCTCGACCCCCTATGTACCCGACCCAGTCGAACGCCGGGCTGGTCGAGCTCACGAGCCCGAGCCCAACGACGCAAGCTACGACGTAGGCCCCCGCCGCTACGAAAGCCTGCGTCGCGGAACCGCCTAGCTCGCCGGCCTGTGCCTCTCTCGGCGAGGAAGCAAGCCGCGTCAGCTTCGTGCCGATCATCTGGTGCCCGACTACAAGTCCGGCCCAAGCGCACAGCGGAACGGCAAGCATCAACAGAAAGCCGGTCACCGTGCCTGCATAGCTCTTCGAGAAGAAGACGATGTAGATCCCGCCCCCGACAAGCACTGCAGCGTCGATGATGATGGTGCGAGTTCTAGGGAGCGGCACTCCGACCACCATCAGGTCCAATCCCGACGAGTAGAGGTTGTACACGACACTCGACAGCAACGACAGAACAAAGGGGACCAGGATGACGATCTGTAGCCACCTGGGAACGGGCGCGAGTAGCTGAACGATCGGGTTGTTGACATAGGAAATCGATCCGATCGTCGCGAATGTCAACACACCAAACGACGTGATCAGAGCGGTAGGTATTCCCATGCCTACGGTCGTCACCCCGACAATCGTCGACGTCCGCGCCGTCGGCCTGAAGTAGCGAGCATAGTCAGGCGTCGTGCTGACAAACGACAGCCCGACGGAACTCATGATGAGAATGATGCCGCCAATCACTCCCAAGGCGCCCCCACCCCTCATCGAGGCCGACCCCAGGTCCGCGTGAACGCTCACCTCTTTCCACGCGACAATCAGATACACGATCGTCAGCACGACGAGGATCCACGTAAGCCACTTGTTGAACGCGATGATCGTCGCGTGCCCCAACAAAGCAAGCCCGATCGCCCCGACGAGCATGATCACCAAGGCTATCGCACCCACAGTGGTATCGCTCCGATCACCGAGCGCCAACGCTGCAGCTTCGACACCGAGCACCGCAGTCGCGAGCAGCACCACTTCCCAACCCAGCTGGTTCACGTAGGCGACCAGGCTGGGCAGGCGATTCAACACCCCGCCGAAAGTACGGCGAGAGAGCGCCATTGCGGGCTGGTTGGTATTCTTGCCGAGGGCGCAAACGACCCCTGCAAATGCAGACGACAACAGGCACCCGACAATTGTGGCAATCAGTCCCTCAGCAAGCGTCAAGTGGAAAAGCAACACTATCAGCGCACCGAAGACTGCGTAGCTGAGAGCAGTATTGGTGCCTATCCAAAGAAAGAGGAGCTCCCACGCGGAGCCGTGCCTTGACTCCTCGCGGACCACCTCGATCCCCGTGAGCTCAATCTTGCCGACTCTATCTCGTTGAATACTGCTTGAACTCGCGCCGTCCTCGGACTCAACATGAACAACGTCAGACGCTGTCATCTCGACCCTCCCCTTTGTAGATACAACCCACAGTCATCACCTTCGTCTTGACGGCAGTGACACCTTGCGACGCCCCGGTCGCGCTGCAAGCCTCCCCGCGGGCCCGGCCCGGTCACCGTCCGGGCTCCGACCGGAATGTCAGGCGCACTTCACTTGAGACCAAGCAGCTCTGCTGCATTGGCACCCACCATTCGTAATATGTCGTCCGCAGCAACTTTGCTCTCAAGCATCATCTGTATGACGCGTTGATAGGTCTCTACCCCTGTTGGATTCGCGAGTTGGCCAACGTCCGACCCCAACGTCGTCCGGTCCACTCCCACGACCTTGATCCACCGAAGAAGCTGCTCGATCGGGAATACCAGCTTACGCGGGGAGCGGTCGTTGTACATGCCGATCGAGTGCTCGACGTACACGCCGCGCGAAACGTAGTCCTTCACTTGTTCTTCCGATACTCCTAGGACAAAGTCAGGATGGTTCAGTAGTAGACGCTGAACCCCCACCCGTGTGGCTTCCGTCAAGACGGCCTCGATCTCTTCTGGCCCCATGTGACCGAAGGACAGCACAGCGTCGCTCTCCTTGATCAAGCTGAGGATCTCGTGAACCTCGGGCTTCAGCTGGCCCTTGTCGTCGAGGACCGTCGTCTCGCGCTCGGGCAACAGTCTGACCGAACTGGAGGGAAACGGTGAGTCGTGATGGACCTTGTGGTAGTCAAGATGGGCTCGTGACGACATCGTCGGGAACCACACCACTCGGCCGCCCATCTTGAGGGCGAGATCGACGGCCATGGGATTCAGTCCCCCGACCGCTCCGTTGAGGGCGATTCCACCGTAGACTTCGACGTCAAGCTTACTCAACATGTGGGGTTGCAGCGCCAATATCTCCATGACCGTCGAATGATGGTGGGATTTCATCACTACGGCGCGGAAGCCAGCGGCGTCATACTGTTGCGCCGCCTCGGTGACATCCAACTTTCGCGGAAAAGGTGACGGAGCCGAGTGGTAATGCATGTCGATTGCACCAATCAGGAGTCCGGCGATTGTGTCTGTCATTGGCCCTTCTTCGGCGGAGCGTTCATCGAGCGGGATCTGCTGATTCAGTCAGGCATGGGGTACTCGTCCGCATTGAGTACCCAGTTTGCTTGCTTGGAGAAGTCGGTGCGAGGGGGACAGAAGATGTCAACGAGCTGATTCACGCCCGCGCCCACAGCTTGAGATGTGTGGATCGCCCCTGGCGGGATGATCGCCAGTGATGGGGCAGGGCAGAAGACGTGATCGTCCGGCAGCCAAGTGTCCATGTCCACTCCCCACGGGAACCGTAGATGGTGGAAGTATTCGCCTTCGAGCGCGAGCGATGCCTGCTCGAAGTCCGGGTGTGTGTGTGGTGACATCCTCTTCGTATCCCGCGGACCGATAGTCGGATAGAGATAATTGACCATGAGTGTCGAGCAGCGAAATATGCGCCCGAAGCGCAGCTGGTCGTCTCGCACTACGTCCAAGCTGTATCTGCGTAGCCTGTACCCCGCCGGACTCTTCGGCCAAGGATCGAACGGCGCCACGTCGGTATGCGGCTCGCGGTAGGCGGCTGCGTTGAGCGACAGCGCTGCGAGCTCTGTCGAGCATATGGAGAAGAGGCGCACCACGTAGCAGTCGTTGCCTTCGACGGTGAGCCGGCTGCTGCCTGGCGGCACGACGACTAGTTCGAGCCCACCCACCTGCAGCCGCTCCCCGTTCGCCTCGACATGCGCCGAGCTAGCGCGATCCGGGAGTAGCACTACGTACTCGTCGGGTTGGTTCGGGCGCGCTGCCGCCCATCCGGCGCGGACTCGGCTTAGAGCGAGAACGAAGTTTTGTCCTCGCACATACCAGGTGTTTCCGTCGTCGGTGGTCTCCTGCGGAGCCAGATCCCCGAAGCAGAAGAACTGAGCCGGAGTCTTCACTGCCGACGCGGTACCTCCGTCAGAAGCAAGGCGGGCCCGTGGGTCAGCGTCGTGATAAGTCGTCATCCCAGTTCGCTCCTTGGGAGGTCGGTCCTGGCCGATCCAGTCATCTGGTCTCACTACTCTGCCGGTCGATGAAGGTCATGAGAGCTCGGTCTCAGTTCCTGACCTCGGCGAGGAGCGCATGCGTTGCCTCCTTCTGCTCAACCTCGATGCGTGAAGCGTGGAGCTCCTCCACCAGCTCCTTGGCTGCGGCGACCAACAGAGCAACGTCGCCCGAGACGGCGAGGAACCTATAGCCGGCCGCGAGATAGCGGCGAGTAGTCGGTAGGTCCTTGGTGGCTATGCCCATGGCCGATCCATGACGTGCGGCTGCCTGCTCGACAAGGCGAATACGCTCCTGGACTGCCGGATCTTCGGCGCGTCCAGGGGACCCGAAGTCGACACTCAGATCCGTCGGTCCGATGAAGGCAACGTCGAGGCCCTCGAACATCGGGTCGCAGGGATCGTCGATCTGGCGCGTCTCGAATTGCCCGATGACGAGCACCTTCCGGTTTGCCTCCTCGAGGTAGGAGGGCACAGGCAACGTTCCGTAGCGTGCTAGAAGATTCGCATTGCCTACTGAGCGTTCTCCTTCAGGCGGGAAGTACGACATGGCGCGGAGCCGGGCCAGGTCGGCAGCACTGCGCAATCTTGGCATCTGGATCCCCTCGGCTCCCGCTTCCAGCAAGCGGTTCACCAGTCCTGGCACCGGCTCAGGGACGCGAACTACGACCGGCAAACCAGCTGCACGGCAAGCGAGGATCACCTGACGCGCCTCGAGTTCGGTCATCTGAGCGTGCTCCGTGTCGCAGATCACGAAGTCGAAGCCGACAAGGGCGAGGACCTCGACGATCTCGGGCCGTCCCAGCTTCACGAACGTGCCGAAGCACGGTCCCAGCCGAAGCTTCTCCTTCAACGAGGGAACGACGCCTGGCGTCTCCATCGGACGTGGCTCTGTGGGACGTGGCACTCCCGTACGCTCCCCTCGTGAGGTGGCTGCACCCGCAGCCCTCCTGCATCGCGGTATTGGCAGATCGCATCTCGGGACACTAGGCAATCCCGCGGTGGCTCTCCGATGGGCAGGCTAGACCTCCGTTGTACAGCAGTCAAGAGCGCTACAGGTCATCAAGCAGGCAATACAGTTCGCTCTCCTGAGCAGAACTTGAACAAAGGGGTAGATCGGATCGTGGAATCCAAAGTGCGGAGATCGGAACCACAGGTTGCAAACACACTGCGCGATCCGCTTCTCGCAGCTGACGGCGCTGTCCCGGACATCCAAGTCGTGGGCCGGTGTGCTGGCATCCTTCGTCTCTTCAGCCCTGCGCGAACTTCTGTCCGCTCTAGCGACCTCGAGTCCTCTCTCGGGATGCAGCGGACCACGGCGCACCGCTACCTCACCTCGCTTTCAGGCGCAGGCTTCCTCGAGCGGAACGAGGACGGCTCTTACGCGCTGGGTCCGCTTCTCGCACGTGTAGGCACGATCGCTCTCGATAGCCGCCGGGTTCTAGACGTTGCAGATTCATTTCTGCGTCGACTCACCTCGGACGTGCACGAGACGACCGTGCTGTCCTTGTGGGGTGGCCTCGGTCCCGTGGTAGCTCACGTCGTCGAGGACATGGAGAGACCCGTCCACATACAGGTTCGTGTCGGTACTCCACTGCCGGGCGACTCGGCCCAAGGAAAGGTGTTCCTCGCTTTCCTCCAAGATCGCGCGACACTCGACCGAGCAACAGCACATCTTCCGGCCGAGATGACCGGACAGCTCGCGAAGGAGCTCGAACGAATCCGCTCCAGTGGGCTTTCGGTCAACACCAACGTGGCTCGGGGGTTGCGGACCATTGCTGCGCCCGTCTTCGATCGGCGCGGCCGCATCAACGCTGCCATGGGCGTCGTCGGCACCACCAGCAGCATCCCCGACGATCTGGACTCGGGCATGACGAAGGCGCTCGAACAGGCTGCACGGGATCTCTCACGCCAGCTCGGCTGGCAGGGAGATGCGGGGGCGCTTTGAACCTGTGCGGAGCCTCGACCGCTCCATCTGAGGCGGCCGGCTCTCAATGCTCCGCCCACCGGTCTCAGCGAGATCCTCGGCACAGCGGTTGGCGATCCAAGTATCGTTCCGACAATCAGCCGCCGGCGCGACCATGGGCCGGCGATCCACTGGATCACATAGCCGCCAGGAGCAGGGATGAGTCTGATCGGTAAGAAGGGACCAAGGAGCCAGACCTGCTTAGCGGTGATCGGGCTCGCCGTCGGGATGGCCGTGTCGACGACGGCGCTCGCCTCCTCGGCGCTCGGCCAGACGGGCGGCGCGAGCTCGCCGAGCGTGTTGCTCGTCGGGACATTCCACGGCGTGAAGGGCGGGTACACGACGATCCAGTCGGCGGTCGATGCCGCACGTCCCGGTGACTTCATCCTCGTCGCTCCCGGCGACTACCGCGAAACTGCCGACGAGCAGTCGCTCCCGGCGAGCTACACCGAGGGCGGTTTCGGAGGCGTGCTCATAACGACGCCCGGCATCACCCTTCGCGGGATGAGCCGCTCCGGCGTCATCGTCGACGGGACCAAGCCCGGCTACCACGCATGCAGCTCGAAAGCGGCAGCCCAGAACTACGGTCCCACGGCGCCGGGCGGCAAGTCGCCCCTCGGCCGCAACGGCATCGTCGTGTACAAGGCGAACAACGTCACCATCGACAACCTCACGGTCTGCAACTTCTTGAACGGTGCCGGTTATGCCGGGAACGAGATCTGGTGGAACGGCGGTGCCAACTCGGACAAGGTCGGCGAGAAGGGCTACTGGGGGAGCTACCTCACGGCCACGTCGACCTTCTACAGGACCGAGTCGACCGCGGCCGCCTACGGCATCTTCTCCTCCAACGCTGCAGGACCTGGCGGCTGGGACCACATATACGCGAGCAACTTCAACGACTCGGGCATGTACGTCGGAGCCTGCAGGCAGCTCTGCGACGTCACCATCTCGCATGCCTGGATGGAGTACAACGCCCTCGGCTACTCGGGGACGAACTCGGGCGGCACCATCGTGGTCGAGCACTCGCAGTTCGACCACAACAAGGACGGGTTCGACACGAACACGCAGATCTACGGAGATCCGCCTGCGCCCCAGAACGGCGCCTGCCTCGGAGGGAAGATCAGCCCCATCACCCACACGCACTCGTGCTGGGTGTTCGAGCACAACTACGTCCACAACAACAACAACCCGAACGTGCCCCAAGCAGGGGAGGCGAGCAACGGCCCGACAGGTACGGGGATGACGATCTCGGGCGGGCGCAACGACACGGTGATGAACAACGTCTTCGCCAACAACGGCGCCTGGGGCATCCTCTTCATCCCGTACCCGGGCGGGACGGTCTACGAGTACCACCAGAGCTGCAAGAAGACGGGTGGCATCGTGCTGCCTCCCCCCTTCGGATGCACCTACGACCCGATGTCCGACGCGCTGCTCCACAACACCTTCCGGCACAACGGGTACTTCCACAACCCGAGCAACAGCGACTTCGGGCAGATCACCCTCGGAGCCCACCAGCCGCAGAACTGTTTCAGGCGGAACAAGTACCCCGACGGGAGCGCGCCTTCGAACCTCGAGAAGACCCAGCGCATCTGCGGCAAGCTCACGAGGGTCGCAAGGAACGGCGGGCCCCTCTTCGGCCAGGTGCTCTGCGACACCGGATACCTTCCGTGCCCGAAGGGCAGCCACTACCCGAAGTTCATCCATGTGGTCATGCACGCCCTGCCGAAGCTTCCGTCGATGCCCAACCCCTGCGCCGGGGTCCCGGCCAACGCCTGGTGTCCCGGAGGCAAGCCGCTGCCGCCCGAGCACAGAGGCGACAGAGGACCGGAACGATCCGGCTCCGCTCTCGCGCAGCCCCCGGCCATGGCGCAGTCCCCGGCCGGCGTTCAGGCGAACAATTCCACTTGGAGGCCCTGGCTCTCGGCGGCCCGCTCGAGGCGGGTGTCGTAAGAGCACACGACGCCGAGGTGGCCGCTCGGCACGAGTGCGGTCGCTCGGCACGAGTGCGGTCGCTTGATGGACGGCGTCGAGCCTCGGGCCTTAGGGAGGCACTAGGTCGGCCGCCTGGCCCTGGCGCGTCCGGCTACGGTGACCGAGGAGGAACGGGTCGGAGGAATGCTGGAGATCGAGGAGCTGGCGGCGGGCCCACACCCCCTGACGGGCCTCGAGGTGACCTTCCTCGACGGGGATCCGCCACGGGCCGGACGGTTCGCCTTCTTCCGGCTCGACAGGACCCTCGGGAGCGAGCGCGAGGCCGACACCGACCTGGCCCTTGGAGCCGGGAGGGCTGACGCGACGACGCTCGAGCTCGCCCTTGCCGCCGGTAGATCAGTGAGGCGTCGCTCCGTTCCCGCAACGTTGCTGGAACCGGCGGAAGCGCTCCTCACGCTGCTCGACGTGAGCGGCAGCGAGACCGCGACCGACTCGGCGCGCGTCTGGGCCGCGGTGCTCACGGCCGGCTTGGGGCTCATGGCGCGCGGGCACCTCAGGCCGGCGATCAGCCCGAGCGGCCTCGACGCCTGGAGGGCAGGGCCGCTCGAGAGGAGCGACCGGGCCCTCCTCGAGGGGCTGGCTCTTGCCATGCCACCGGTCGGGCACTGCGTGGTCCTCGACGCAAGGCGCGTACCGCTCACGGTGCACTCGGCGGAGTTCCTCATCGAGGCCGCCTGGGACGCCCTCGCAGACACCCTCCCGCGCACCGCAGCAGCAGCTGCCGTGAGCGGATCCCAGCTCTTCTCGGCGACGTCGGCGACCGAGCCGACGCCCTGCTCCGGCCTGCGCCTGTGGCTCGAGGAAGCGTCGGCCGGACTCGACGGCGACGCCTCCTTCGCTCTTCGTGTCGAGCTGCCGGGCCCGCCCGAAGACGAGACCAAGGGAGTGCTGCAGATCGCGAGCGCGGCCGACCCGAGCCTCGTGGTCGACGCCTCGGAGCTGTTCTCGATGCCGCCTGCGTTGCTCCACCGCTTCGGCACCACGGTGGAGCGCGACCTGTTGCTCGCACTGAGGCGCGGAGCGCGCGCATGGGCGCCGCTCGGAGACCTGCTCCGCCAGCGGATCCCGGACTCGATCCTCCTCGACGACGACCTCCTCGCCGAGCTCATCTGTGAAGGAGCGAGCGCGCTCGAAAGTGCGGGCATCTCCGTCTTCTGGCCGAGCGAGCTCCTCCACGACGGCCTGTCCCTACGAGCCATGATGACGCCGGCACCGGCCGCTGTGGCGGAGGCAGGCTTCGATCTCACCTCTCTTCTCGAGTTCCGTTACGAGCTCACCTTGGGTGGCGAGGCGCTCAGCCCCGAGGAGATCGACCTTCTCGCCGAGGCGAAACGCGGCCTCGTGCGCATAAGGGGCCGCTTCCTCGCCGTCGACCCCGAGCTCGTTGCCAAAGCGCAGGAGCGCCGTGCGCGGCGGATCACAGCCGCGGCTGCGCTCGCAGCAGCGCTCGCCGGACGGATCGAGAGCGACGGGGAGGTGCTCGACTTCGTTCCCTCGGGAGCCGTGTCCGACATGGCCGAGCGGCTGCGCCGAGCAGGAACGGACCGGCTAGGTTCGCTCAGCGCGCCTGGCGGGCTTCTGGCCGACCTCCGGCCGTACCAGCTCCGTGGCCTTGCCTGGCTGGCAGGCATGAGCGAGCTCGGCCTCGGAGGCTGCCTGGCCGACGACATGGGCCTCGGCAAGACGGTCCAGGTGATCGCCCTCCATCTCCATCGCGTGGAGCAGGCCGGCGGCGACACGGCGGCCGCCCCGACCCTCGTCGTCTGCCCGACGTCACTTCTCGGGAACTGGGAGCGCGAGCTCACACGGTTCGCTCCGTCGGTACCCGTCCGCCGCTTCCACGGTGGAAATCGCGACCTTGCGCGCATCGCGGCGGGAGAAGTTGTGCTCACCACCTACGGGATCCTGCGGCGGCAGCGGGCGGCGCTCGCCGAGGCAGGGTTCGCCATGGTCGTCGCCGACGAAGCCCAGGCTGTGAAGAACCCGATGTCGGACTCGGCAAGGGCGCTCCGCTCCGTCCCGGCGGCCGTGCGCATCGCTCTCACGGGCACCCCGGTCGAGAACCGGCTGACGGATCTCTG
>JAJYVX010000107.1 GCA_021791795.1 Actinomycetes bacterium
GTAGCGGCGTGGCTCCGGCGGAGGCGGTCTCGATCGCGATCGCCCTTTCGCGTGCGGGCATCGACATCGCCGGGCTGTTCACGTTCCCGGGGCACAGCTATAGGCCAGGCGCTGGAAGGAGCGCCGCAGGAGACGAGGCCGCCGCCCTGTCAAAGGCGAGCGAGGTGCTGGAGGGGGCGGGAATGGCTGCGGCACTGCGCAGCGGCGGCTCTACGCCGAGCGCCCGGTACGCCGATGCGGGCGTGGTGAACGAGCTCCGTCCGGGCGTCTACGTGTTCAACGACGCCCAGCAGGTGGAGCTCGGAACGTGTGGCTTCGCGGACGTGGCGCTCGTGGTGGCGGCGACGGTCGTGAGCCGTCCCGCTCCCTTGCGCGTCGTCCTCGACGCCGGCGCGAAGGTGCTTGGCCCGGACCACCCTTCGTGGACCACAGGGCGCGCCCGGATCGCCGAGCTACCCGATGCCCGCGTCACCGGACTGTGGGAGCACCATGCCGTCGTCGAGGTTGCAGAACCGGCACCTGCGCTCGGGTCGGTGCTCTCGGTCGTTCCCAACCATGTGTGCTCCGCGGTGAACCTCGTGCCCTTCCTCACGGTCGTGGAGGACGGAGCGGTCGTCGACCGGTGGGAGGTCGCCGCCCGCGGCGCCAACCGCTGAGGAGAGCCGACCGGACTGTCAGCCGAGCAGCGCCCGGACACGCTCCGCGACCGCTCGCAGCTCGCTCGCGGGCAGGGATGCGAAGTCCTTGCTGAACAAGGCGACGGCGCCCGACGGGAGCGGCCGCTCCTCGAAGTCCCCCTTCAGCAGGACGTCGTTCAGCGCGTCCCCCGTGCGGTGGGGAGCGAGGTGGAGGTGGAGGTGCGGTATGCCGCCGCCGAACACGTAGACGTAGACGAGCTCGGCACCCGTCGCCTCTTTGAGGGCGGCGGTGCAGCGGGAGAGGACGAGGCCGAGCGTCGCCGCCTCCTGCCCGTCGAGCTCGTCGATGTAGCGGATGTGCCTCTTCGGCTCGAGGTACGAGAAACCGGGCGTCGGGTCACCCGGGCCGATGCTCGTCGTGAGGCGCCAGAGGTCGTCCTGCCAGACCTCCTCCCGGTTCAGCTCGGCGTCGACGGCCGGCACGTTGCAGAGGGCGCAGCTCGTCGGGTCGTCCGGCACGGAGGTGAGGGTATTCCGCTCACAGGCGGGAGGCGACGACTCGCCCCGCCCCTTCGACGACTCGCCCCGCCACTTCGACGACCTGGTCGACCATGTCCCTTTCCACTGCCGGCCTCCTCGTTTCGAGCCAGGAGCGGAAGACACACGGCCGGGCGGCCCGGAGGAGCTAGCGAGGCACCGCCTCTGGCCTCAACCCGAGCTCACCCGCCGGTCGCCCTGGCCGCAGGGTGGCAGAGGCGATCGTCGCCACGGCCGCACCGACGAAGGCGGGAACGAGCGTCACGCGCACCGAGCCCGTCGCGTCGGCCGCAAACCCTCCGAGCAGGGGGAGCACGAAGGCCAACGAGTAGCCGATGGTGAACATGCCCGCCGAGACGCTCGCCACCTGCCCTGCCGCCGCGCTCGCCGCGGGGAGGGCGAGAGTCAGAAGGAGCATGAATGCCGTCGAGAAACCGAGGATCCCGGCCAGCACGAGGACGATCGGCCCAGACGCGACGAGGAGCCCGACCGAGACGCCGATGAGTGAAGAAGCCACGAGCGGGAGCGGCCAGCGCTGACGAGCGAGGCGGTCGGCGTGGAGGAAGAGCAACGCGGACGCCGGCAACTGGCTCAGGTTCAGCACCGTGAGCGCCGGGCCGACGAGGCTGCCGTGCCCGGTGGCGTGCAGGAAGCCCGGGAGGAAGGTGTTGGCCCCGAAGTACACCGTGGAGGCGCCCCCTTGGACGAGGCCGAGCTGCCAGGTCCGCAGCTCCCGGAAGTCCGGCCATGATGCCATCCGGGTGGCCTCTCGCTCGCTCGTGCCGGCTCCGAGGCCGGCGAGGTCGCCGGCCGCCGGTCCGCCCGCTCGGTGCTCGGGCCCGTTCGGCCTGTGCCAGGTCCTCGTCAGGGCGACCAGCAGCACGGTGAGAACTACCGGCACGGACCATGCGGCAAGGGCCCCCTGCCAGCCGCCGGTCAGCCTCAGGACCACGGGCAGGGTCAGGGAAGCGCCGAGCGTCTCGCCGATGAGCAGACCGTTGCCGTAGACGGCGGTCGCGGCACCTACCGCGCCCGGCCTCCACTGGCGCACGAGCGCAGGTAGTGCAGGTTGGAACACGGCGATGCCGAGACCCATGAGGAAGGTGCAGCCGAAGAGGATCGCCACCGACGGCCCGACGCCGCGCAGCGCTCCCGCCACGGCCTCGAAGGCGAGGCCGAGGAGGATGGCTCTTCTCGTTCCGAGACGACCGATCATGATCGATCCCAGCGCGGCGCCCAAACCGAAGAGGAGGACCGGAAGGTTTGTGATCGCGCCGACGGCTGCGTGGTCCAGATGAAGCTCCCGCGCGACTTCGGGGAGAACAGGCGCGAGGGCGAGGACGGTGACGCGGAGGTCGACTCCGAGCAGCCAGAGCGACACCCAGCGGGCGATCTCAGCCCGTCGCGTCCCGCGCGACGCGCCGGCGGCCCCGAACGGGGGAGATGGGGGACCTTCGGCGCGGGTGGCCATGGCCCCCAAGTCTGCATGCTCGGCCGGCGGGCGCCGAATCGTGGCACAGCCCGGGCGCGACAGCCCGCCTGCGAACCGCCGGGTATGCCCCGCACCGGCTCGAGGTGCAGTGGTGTGCTCACGCCCGCCACTTGACAGGCTAACAAAGTTAGCTAATCTGGTTAACAACGTTAGCCGAAGGAGGGCTTCGATGAGTGAGAGGCCGAGCTACTACCGCCGCCCAGGGTGGCTCACGAAGCACGTGTTCAACAACGCCGTGGCTACAGCCGGCCGCGCCGGCATCAGCATCTGGGGCAGCAGGGTGCTCGAGGTGCGCGGCCGCAAGACAGGCGAGATCCGCCGGACCCCGGTCAACCCTCTCGTGTTTCGCGAGAGGACCTATCTGGTGGCGCCGAGGGGAGAGGCGCAGTGGGTGCGCAACGTGCGTGCCACCGGTGGCCAGTTCGATCTCATGCTCGGGCGCACGCGGAGGCACTGCGTGGCCACCGAGCTGGCGGACGAGGAGAAGGTTCCCGTCCTGCGTGCCTACCTCGAACGCTGGAAGGCCGAGGTCGGCGTGTTCTTCGACGGAGTCGGTCCGAAGTCGACCGACGAGGAGATCGCCGCCATCGCGCCGAGGCATCCGGTGTTCGCCGTCTCCGAGCTGTGACGGCGCCACCTCGGCCGACGGTCCGTTCGAAACGGGCGGCCGACATCCTCGCCGCGGCGCGACACATCCTCGAGGAGGAAGGCGCCGACGCCCTCACCATGCGCCGCCTGGCTGCAGCCCTCGGTGTTCAGGCGCCTTCTCTCTACAAGCACTTCCCGACGAAACGAGCGCTCGAAGGGGCGCTCGTGGAGCAGGGGATGCTCGAGCTCGGGAGCGCCCTGCACGGTGCCATCGAAGCGGCCGGGCGCCGTCGCGTCCCCGTGAGCCGGCTCCTCGAGACCTACCGCAAGGCCGCACTTGCCAACCCGGGCCTCTACCGCCTCGCCACCGCCGGTCCGCTGGTGAACGAAGCGCTGGCCGACGGTCTCGAGGCGTGGGCGGGCGAGCCGTTCTTCCTCGCCACCGGCGACCCCTGGAACGCCCAAGCCCTCTTCTCCTTCGCCCACGGAATGGTGATGCTCGAGCTGGACGGCCGGTTTCCCCCTGGCAGCGATCTCGGTCGGACCTGGCGGGCGGGCGCGGTGGCCTTCAGCTACGGTCGAAGAGCGTGAGCGCTCTCGAGCCGGGCGCCACAGGACGCGGTGTCGTTGTAGCCAGGGAGGCTCGCCAGCTGGAGTCGAACCGACGGCGTGGCAAGGACACGGAGCAGGCCCTGGACCTCCGGCGTCGTCATGACCCGCCGGGGGATGGCGAGGAGCGACAGCTCCTCTACGAGGGGCAGGAAGCTGAGGTCGTAGGCGAGCGCCGCCGGCTCGATCGTGACGCCGGCATCACCCACTCGCGCGGCGACGGCCGACGCCACGCTGAGGTGCCCGTCGAGCGCCGTGTCGTACCCGTCGAGCTCGTGCGGGTCGATGTCGAGACGCTCCAGCTCACGGTCGACGAGCCGTCTCGCCTCGGCACCGGGCTCGCGGTTGACGAACCTCAGCTTCTTGCGGACGACGTCGCCGAGGCCGGAAGTCGCGGGCTCTGCGTCCGGCCTCGTGGCGAGGCCCTCTCGCCAGGCCGCGAACTTGACGATCTCCACCTCGGCCAGGCCGGCGCGCCGCACGGTCGCCCGTGCTCGTCTCGCGGCCGCTTCGGCGGTCAGGTGGAAGCCCGCCACATGGACCAGACCGGCGGCCGCCAAGCGCAGCGCCTCGTCGCTCCCGCACGGCCACCAAAGGAGGCCGAGCGGCCGGTCGAGGCGGCTGAGCGGGCCACGGATCAGCGGCAGGGCGGGGTCGCAGCCGGCTACCACGAGCGACGGCCGTGGCATGTCGAGCGGATGGGCTCGGCAGCGGGTCGCATCACCGTCGGCTGCAAGGGCGCGCGCGTCGGATGGCAGGAATCCAGCCCGGATCGGATAGCTGCCGGTGAGCGGGAGCGCCACGGTCGTGGTCCCGACCTGTCCCAGCTCCACCCGCGACATTCGGGAGGGTAGCGGAGCAAGCGAGACCGCCTCGAGTGGGGGCAGCGCTGATGCTGGGCCGAAGAGGTCCTCGACGGTGGTGTCGAGGGCGCGGGCGAGTGCCAACGCGACCCGGAGGGAAGGGTCCCACTGTCCCGCTTCGAAGCCGGCAACCGCTTGGCGGGTCACGCCTGCTGTGGCCGCGAGCTCCTGTTGTGAGAAACCCCGCGCGAGGCGGGCCAGCCGGAGGCGGAAGCCGTCCTTGGCCGACGGCGCGTCGCCAGGGTCACCCCTCTCCGATGAGACGCCCTCGAGCTTGCTCATGCGAACAGCCTCGGGCGCTCTGAGACCCTGCTCCCGTCAGGGAGGAAAAGCGGGGGATCGACGACGGTGACCTCGGCCGTGGCACCAGCTGGCCCGGTCCCGTGCTCGAGCCTGCAGGTGAGCTCGATACCTCCGACGTCGAGGTCGACCTCGAAGCCTGCGCCCGCAGGGCGCTCCCGCACGACGCGGCCGCTCAGCACGTACCCGAGCCGAGGATGGGCACCGGGAAGGACGCGCTCGGGGTGGACGCCCACGACCGCACCGTCGAGGTCCACGAATCCCTGATATCCCACCAGCTCAGCCACACGGCGGCTCGCCGGACGGACGACCACCTCGTGAGGCGTCCCGATCTGCAGGAGGCGACCCTCGTCGATTATCCCCACACGGTCGGCGAACGCCTGCGCCTCTGCGAGATCGTGGGAGACGAGCACCGACGGAATCTGACGGCGGGACAGCTCGTCGCGAACCAAGGCCGTCACCTGACGTCGGAGCGCCGCGTCGAGCCCGGCGTACGGCTCGTCGAGCAGCAACACCTCACAGTCGCTGGCGAGCGCCCGTGCGAGGGCGACACGGTGTGCCTGGCCGCCCGAGAGGGCAGAGGGGCGGGCGTCGAGCAAGCCGTCGAGCGCCAGGAGCTCGACCAGCCCGGCGAGGTCGATCGCATCCGGCCGTCGCCGGGAGTACGTGAGGTTCTCACGCACGCTGAGATGCGGGAAAAGGCCGGGTTCCTGCCGCAGCAGGGCTACGGCACGCTCCCAGAACGGCACCGCCTCCGTCTCTCTTCTGCTGCCGCGACCCGCTCTCCAGAGCACCCTTCCGGCGAGGAGGATCGAGCCGTGATCGGGTCGGAGCAGGCCCGCCACTGCCTCGAGGACGGTCGTCTTGCCTGCTCCTGAAGGTCCGAAGAGCGAGAAGCGTTCGCTGGCCGCAACGCTGAAGGACACTGCGAGCACGAAGTCTCTCCGAGGGACTTCAATGTCGAGCTCGAGCACGTGCGCTCCAACCATAGGCGATCAGCGGTAGCGGCAGGGCGATCACTAGCAGTACCAGAGCGAATGGTAGCGCCGAGGGCAGACCCGTCTCGTTGAGGGTCGTCCATATCTGCATCGGAAGGCCGTAGGGATGGTAGGCGACGATGATCACGGCCCCGAACGCCCCGATGGCTCTGGCCCATCCCGCGGCAAGAGCCATCGCGAGGCCCGGGGCTGCGAGTGGAAGGCTGACGCGCCGGAGCACACGGGCGGGCGGGTCGCCGAGCAGGCCCGCCTGTTGTTCGAGCCTGTGGTCGACCGCAGCAAAGGCTGCCTGCGCACCGAGGATGTAGTAAGGCCCAGCCTCGTAGACCTCAGCGACGACGAGGGCGAAGAACGTGTTGGTTGCAGAGAGGTGGATCCTCGACAGCGCCTCACCGATCGGCGTCGACGGCCCGACCATGAAGACGAGCAGGAGCCCGATGACGAGCGGCGGCAGGAGCATGCTCACGAGCAGGCCGGCCTCCCACAGTCGAGGCGCGGGCAGGCGCCCGCGGGCGAGAAGGTAGGCGAGAGGCGTGCCCGCGACCACGAGCACGCCGAGTGCGAGGGCGCTCGCCTCGACCGACACCACGAGGGGGCTCAGGGCTCCGGGTGAGGAAAGAGAAGAAGAGATGGCCGACGGGGACAGGTGCACTATGAGTGCGATCGCTGGCCCGAGGAACGCGACCAACACCACACCGGCTCCGACGACGGAGATCGCCGTCGTCGCCCTCCGCAGCCGAAGGGCGGGCGCGGTGCTCGGGTAGCTAGGCGCTTGCGACAGCGTCTCTGACCACCTTCGGCGCGGCCGATGCGTCGCCCAGGATCTTCGGCGTGACCAGGCTGTAGCCACCCTTCACGAACTCGTTCCTGCCCGCGGGCGAGAGGAGGTAGGAGACGAAGGACGCGCCAGCCGCCGGTCCGTTGCCGCTCAGCACCGTCGCATCGACTATGAGCGGGACCCCATCGGCGACCTTGCCGTCGCTCAGGGTCACGCTGGCCTTGGCGTACATGGACGCGAGCGAAGGGTCGCCGAAGTCGATGCCGGAGGGCAGCTTTATGTACGGCAGGTGAAGCTGGATCGCCTGGGACAGAAAGGCGCTGGCTGCGTCGAGTTGGCCTGCCTCCAGGCGTGCCTCGAGCGCTGTCTCGGCGAACACCTGGGAAGGGTTGTCCAAGGAGCCGAGCACCTTGCTCGTGGTATCGGTCGCAAGGTGGTAGTGGGTCTGGGCGAGCTCCACCATCTCGTAGAAGGCCTGGCCCTGCGGGTCAGTGTTCGGGTTGGTGCGCCCGAGGTGGAAGCCCGGCTGCGCCATGAGGGAGAAGAGCCGGGGCAGCGGCAACCTGCCAATGGCGATCTCCCTCAGCTGCGACGCGAAGGGGGAGTCGGGGTTGTAGGCGACGACGATCGGGCTCGCGGCCACCTCCACGCACCACGAGGTGAACTTCGGCTCGAGCAAAGCGATCGGGGCCGCCCCGATGCTCTCGAAGACGTCGGGTGAGATCTCCTTCGACACGATCTCCTGCGCGACGCCGAACGAACCACCGCCGCGGCCCTCGTAACCGTACCCGGTCGCCTTGGTGAAGGCCGGACCGATCGTCTTCTCGTTCAGGAGTTCGAGCGAGCCGGCATACGCCACGTCTGCGGTCTTCTGCGAAGCGCCGCCAGGAGACGGCCCGGAGCCGCACGCCGCGCCGACGAGTCCCACTGCCACCACGCACGCTCCGAGCGCAAGGCGGGGTCGCCGAGGGCCTCTTCTCCACCGTCCCTGCGGATGCACTGGTCTCATAGGGAGGCAAGCATAGCTGACGTAACGCAGGTCTTACTAGACAGAGATGCGCTTGGGTCGAGGTTGAGCTGTCGACAGATCCTGCCAGCCACTGAAATGAGCTGACCGGGCGCCGCTCTGAGCGGCCGGGTGTTGTGAGGAGCGGCCCGTCAGGTGCTCGCGGCCGAGATCGCGTCCGCCTTTCGCACGACCGCCGAGCAGATGCGGAGGTCGGCGACGTCGACCATGTTCCCGTCGAGCGATATGGCACCCTTGCCGTCGGCCGCAGCGGCGCCGAACGCCTCGACCACGCGGCGGGCCCAGGCGACCTCGTCCTCTGAGGGCGAGAACCGCTCGTTGGCGACGTCGATCTGACTGGGATGGATGGCCCACTTGCCCTCGAAGCCCAGTGTGCTCGCCCGGTCGCATTCGGCCGCGTAGCCTTCGAGGTCGGCGATGGGACCCCAGAAGGGTCCGTCGACCGCGGCGATGCCGCCTGCACGGGCCGCAACGACGATCCTCGTGCGTGCGTAGTCCCACAGGCTGGGGCCGTACCTGTCCATCAGGTGCACGCGCACCTGCTGAGAGGCCGCCATGTCCCCCGGCCCGAAGATGAGCGCCTCCAGGCGAGAGCTGCAGCGGGCGATCTCATCGACGGCTTGCAGCGCCTCCACCTCCTCTATCAACGCCTCCAGTCCTATCGGCGCGGCGCCGCGCCGGGGCACCCGGTGCTCGAGCTGATCGAGCACGGTCTCTATCCACCAGAGGTCACGCGGGGCCTTCACCTTCGGAACGATGATCACGTCGAGACGATCGCCCGCGCCCTCGACGACAGCCGTGAGGTCCTCGAGCGCCCACTCCGTGCCGACCCCGTTGATCCTCACGGCACGGGTCTTCTTCTGCCAATCGAGCTCGCGCAACGCGGCCACGGCGTTCTCTCGCGCTTCGGACTTGGCCGAAGGGGCGACCGAGTCCTCGAGGTCGAGGAAGACGAAGTCGGCCCGGCTCTTCGAGGCCTTCTCCAGCATGCGCGTGCTCGACGCCGGCGTCGAGAGCTCGGAGCGCCGCAACCTCGCTGCTTTTGGCATCTGGGCCGGTTCCTTTCTCAGTCTCGGTGCCGGCCGAGGAGCCGGTCGGCGATGATGCGCTGCTGGATCTCGGACGTTCCCTCGAAGATCTTCGTGAGGCGAGCGTCGCGCCAGTGCCGCTCTACGGCGAAGTCCTGCGTGTAGCCGTAGCCGCCGTGGATCTGGATGGCGTCGCTCGTGACCCGCTCGGACATCTCGCTCGCGACGAGCTTGGCCATGGAGGCCTCGGCCTCCCGGTGACGGCCGTTGTCGAACTCGTTGGCAACGAAGTACGTGAGCCTGCGTGCGGCCTCCACCTCTGCCGCCATCGAGGCGATCTTGAAGCGGATGGCCTGGAAGTGAGCTATCGGCCGGCCGAACTGCACCCTCGCGGAGGCGTAGGCGATCGAATCCTCGAGTGCCCCCCGGTCGAGCCCTATCCCTCTCGCGGCGGTGTGTATCCGCGAGGCGAACAGCTCCGAGGCGGTCGTCTCGAAACCTCCCTCTTTCTGCACGAGCGCCCACCCCGGGACTCGCACCTCGTCGAAGGAGAGCTCGAAGGTCCGCATCCCGTGGTAGCCGATGGTCCTGATCGGCGTGCCGCTGAGCCCTTCGGGGAAGCAGCCCGGCTCCTTCTCCAGGAAGAAGACGCCGATGCCGCGGTGGCGGTGAGCGGGATCGAGTGGCTGCGTCCTTGCAAGGACGGTTATGTAGCTGGCGTCGTCCGCGTGCGTGCACCACATCTTCTGCCCGGTTATCAGCCACTCCTCGCCGTCTCGTCTCGCCCGGCATGTGAGCGAGCCGAGATCTGATCCCGCTCCCGGCTCGGACCACGCGGCTGCTGCCAGATAGTCGCCGGCGATCATCCGCCTGTACCGGTCCGTGAGCCGCTCCCTCCCGAGCGCCTCGGGGAGAGGTTCTGATCGTGCGATCAGGCTCGCCACGCTCATCCACGCCCGGGACAGCTCCTCGGTCACGATGCAGTACTCGAAGAGTCCGAGACCGAGCCCCCCGTACTCGAGCGGGAGCCTCAGCGCGAAGAAGCCGACCTCGCCCATCTTCTTCCGCAACGCTGCCGGGATCTTCTCGCCTAGCGGGTCCAGCTTGTTCGCGACGGGCAGCACCTCTTCCATCGCGAACCTGCGCGCCAAGGCCTGCAGCTCTTCCCGCTCGGGTGTGTGGTAGGCACCGAGCGGTGGGACAGGATCTGTCAATTCGCACTCCTCACATTCCTGCGGCGCACTAACTTGCGCGCTACATGAACACAGGCCGGCCAGCGCTGAGCCCGCGCTCTCCCCGGGTCGCGAGCATCCAGGTGGTCGACAGAGCGGTAGCGATCCTGGAGGCTCTCGCCGCCTCGGACCGACCGCTCTCCGCCCTCGAGATCGCCGCCGTGTGCGTTCTCAACCGCAGCACGATCTCGCGGATCCTGTCCAGGCTCGAGGGGCACGACGTCG
>JAJYVX010000108.1:0-402 GCA_021791795.1 Actinomycetes bacterium
TCCCGAGCCGGTGTACGAGGACCTGCTCGGCGAAGTGAAGGCGATGCTCGCCGACCGGGCGCGTCGCGCGGTCGAGGCCGGGATCCCGGCCGAGCGCGTGATGGTCGACGCAGGCCTCGACCTCGGCAAGACGGCCGAACAGTCGCTCGAGCTGCTCCGGCGCTCGTCGGAGCTGGCCGGCCTCGGCCATCCGCTTCTGCTCTCGGCGTCGAACAAGCGCTTCGTCGGCGACGTGCTCGGCCTTGCCGTCGACGAACGCCGGTCCGCATCGCTCGCCGCCGCAGCCCTCGGCGCTTCTCTCGGCTGCCGGATACTGCGGGTGCACGACGTGGCCGGTACGGTGAGAGTGCGCGACCTGATCGCGGCGATCCGCGAGGAGACATGCGCGAACCGAAGCGGATG
>JAJYVX010000108.1:412-10211 GCA_021791795.1 Actinomycetes bacterium
CCCCGGAGACGGTCGTGCCCGCCTATCTCGTCACCGGAGACGACCCCTCGCTCGTGAGCGAGGCGGTGGCCTTGCTGCTGGCGAAGCTGACGGCAGCGACAAGCGCCGGGGTCGGTGCCGGGGTCGGTGCCGCGGACGGGAGCGGCAGCCGGACCGGAACGGGCGCGGGTTCGGGAACGGGCGCTCGCGCCGGGGCCGGTGCCGGTGTCGGTGCCGGCCTCTTCGTCCCGGTGGAGGAGCACGGCTCCGACGGCCCTCACGACGAGGCGCTCGACATAGCACCCGTGCTCGACGCGCTCTCGACGCCGCCCTTCGTGGCCGAGCGCCGGATCGTCGTGCTGCGCGGGGCCGAGCGGCTCGTGGCGACCCAGGTGGCAGAGCTGGCGAGGCGCCTCGCCGACCCGGTCGAGGGAAACGTTCTCGTCCTCGTCGCCACAGGACGCGTACCGGCCGCGCTCACGAAAGCCGTGAAGCCGTTGGGTCGCACGATCGACGCCTCCGCCGGCCAGGGCAGAGCGAGGACCGACTGGTTCATGTCCCGGCTCGGCGCCTCGAGCCTGCGCCTCACCCCGGACGCTGCTCGGCGGCTGTCCACCCATCTCGGCGAGGACGTCTCGCGGCTGTCCTCTATCGTGGAGATGCTCGAGGCGGCCTACGGCACGGGGGCGCGAGTCGACCAGGCACAGCTCGAGCCCTTCCTCGGGGAGGAGGGAGGCGTTCCTCCATGGGAGCTCACCGACGCCATCGACAAGGGCGACGGCGCGCTTGCTCTCGGCGCCCTCCACCGCATGATCGGTCCCGGTGGTCGACACCCTCTCCAGGTGATGACCGTGCTGCACCGCCACGTTGCCGCCATGTTGCGGCTCGACGGGGACACCGTCGCAGGTCCCGACGAGGCGGCTCAGATCCTGAAGATGTCGCCGTTCCCGGCTCGCAAGGCGCTCGAGCAGGCCCGCCGCCTCGGCCATGACCGGATAGCACGTGCCGTCGAGGTGCTGGCCGAAGCCGACGTCGACCTGCGTGGCAGGGTCGCTCTGCCGCCTGAGCTGGTCATGGAGGTCCTCGTCGCCCGCCTTGCCCAACTGGGGAGGCGTACTGCCACTCCCGCGGTGCCGAGTGGAGGGAAGCGAGTCCGACGTGGAGCTTGAAGTCGTGGTCGAGGTGCCGAAGGGGCAGCGCAACAAGTACGAGATGGACCACGTGACGGGCCGGATCTTCCTCGACCGGATGCTCTTCACCTCGACCCGCTACCCCGCCGACTACGGCTTCGTCGAGGACACCCTCGGTCGCGACGGTGACCCCCTCGACGCCCTCGTCCTCCTCGAAGAGCCGACCTTCCCGGGCTGCCTCATCCATGCCAGGCCCATCGGGATGTTCAGGATGACCGACGAGAAGGGGCCGGACGACAAGATCATCACCGTGCCGGCCGGCGATCTTCGCCTGGACCACCTTCGTGACTTGGAAGACATCCCCCGGTTCGATCGGCTCGAGATCCAGCACTTCTTCGAGGTCTACAAGGAACTCGAGCCCGGCAAGTCCGTCGAGGGAGCGACATGGAGCGACCGCACCGCCGCCGAGGCCGAGGTCACCGCGGCGCGCCGGCGGTACGCCGAGACCAGCCGGCCGGCGGGGTGAGCCACCGGTCGAGCCCGAGTCAGGCGTGAAGGTTCACGTGCCAGGCGTTCTCCATCGGCCGTACGAGAGCGTGCGCCAACAGGTCGTAGCCAGCCGGGTAGAGGTGAACACCGTCGGCGGAACGGATCTGTACCACGTTCCCGTTGATGTTGAGGTAGAGCGTGAAGGCGCCGCCCGGCCCTGAGAGGAGGTTCCACGACGGCACGTAGGTGACCCCCTGGTAGGAGCTGGCCGTCGAGGAGTAGATCGAGTTCACCTGTTTGGCGAACGCCGACGAGACGTTCGTGCCGGCCATGGGAGGCAGTCCCACCCATACGACCCTGGCCTTGGCTGCGAGACACTCGGCGATCATGAGCTGGACCCGAGCCTTGTAGTCGGCGAGCCACGCGGCGGACCCGAGCGGGACGAAGTTGCCGTTCTGGTTGAGCGCCTGGTCGTCGTTGGCCCCGAGCATCACCACGACGGCCTGCGGGTGGTACTGGTGCAGGTACGCCTCGAGGTTGGCCGGCCAGTTGTAGTAGTCGGGCCGCGCAAGGCCGGTGCTCTCGACGGCCTTCTGCACGATCGTCACGTACGGGTCGGATCCGAAGACGTCCCCGAGGCCGAGCCCGAGGTCCTCACCGATCGAGTCCCCGATGTCGAGGATCGTGAGCGGGTGCGACGTCGTCGGCTGGGCTATCGGAGGCAGCGACGGCTGACTCGGCCCGAGGTTGAATTTCGCACCTGCCCCGGGCAGGTGGGGATATGGGGGCAGCCCGTTCGGGCCGGCGTTGGGAATCGACAGCTTGCCGGCCTGGGGGACAAAAGGCGTCACCACCTTCGCGTAGCCGCCCGGCGTGCCGTTCGAGCGGCCGAGGACGCTGTCGCCCCAGTTGACGAGACCGGAGAGGCCGAGCGTGTTCGCCACCGCAGCTATGGGGCGCAGCACCGTGAGGGCGGCGCTGCGCCGAGCACCCACCGGCGAGGAGAGGGCCGAGTGGTACAGCTGGTTCGCGTCGAAGAGCGTCCAGAGGGCGAAGCACAACAGACCGACCCCGAGAATCCGCCCCGCAGGGGCCTGGTAGCCGCTCGGTCGCCCGAACAGCTCGCGATCGACGCGGATCGCGTCCGGGGCGGACCGTGGCACCCCTCGTGGGCGCACGGCCGGGCGGCGCTCGGCGGCCGCGGCGCGCGGCGTGACGTCGGGCCGGTTCGTGGTCGGCACGCGCCCACCCGACACCGACGACTGGCGGCGCGTCGGACTCGCGGCCGAACGCCCGGAGGTTCTCCGCTCGGCCGTCGGTGGATCTTCTCCGTCCGGGCCAGCGCCAGCTGAGCCGGCAGTATCGCGGGCGCCGGCGGTGTCACGGTCGCGGGCGGTATCGCGGGCGCCGGCGGTGTTGCGGTCGCGGGCGCCGGCGGTGCCGCGGGCGCGGGAGCCGGGGGCGCGGGAGCCGGGGGTGCCGCGGTCGCCGGCGGTGTCACGGTCGCTGGTGCCGGCGGTTGCGCGGGCACGCCTCGGCCGCGGTGCACTCGCCGGAGATCTGGTCGAGGACCTGGTCGAAGACCTGGCGGGGGGCCCGGCGGGCCGTTTCGCATCCGGACCGTCCTCAGGCGGAGCCGTCCCCGGTGGCGCAGCCCCCGGAGCTGCGTCGGCGCGACGTCCCACGATGCGCACGTGCGCATCGGCGCGCCTCCATGCCTCCCAGGAATCGTCGGAAGGCGGTTGTGACGGCGGGCGGGACTTCGAAGGCATCAGGCAGGCACCAGGCAGACCAAGACTCAGAACCGGAAATATATGAACGGGGCAACGCCAGGCGGCCCCATGGTGGTTGTCACTAACAGCACCGCAGCAAGCGATGCCCCTTGCAGCACGGGACCCATCTGGGCGAACACTTCCTGCATCCGAGCGGGGAAGCTCTTCGGCACGTACTGAATGCCGATCCCGAATGCTATGGCGAGAATGACCGGGAACCTCACCAACGGGGCCGCCTGGCCCCATGTCGTGAACAGCCGCTCGAGCACGGTGAAAGCGTTCCCGAACGAAGTAGCCCGGAAGAACACCCAGCCAAGGCAGACGTACTGGAACGTGGCGAACCTTTGCCAGGCGACGGCGAGACGCCCCTCGGCGAGAGGCGGCAGGCCGCGGTCCTTGCGGCGCCTCCTCCTGTAGTGGCCGACGCACTGCCCGACGCCGTGGAGACCGCCCCAGGCGACGAACGTCCACGCAGCTCCGTGCCAGAGGCCTCCGAGCAGCATCGTGATCATGATGTTGCGGTACATCATCCAGCGCGAGCTCGTCTGGCTCCCACCGAGCGGGATGTAGAGGTAGTCGCGCAGCCAGAACGAGAGCGTCATGTGCCAGCGGCGCCAGAAGTCCTGCAGCGTCCTTGCGGTGTAGGGGGCGTTGAAGTTCTCGGGGAACCGGAAGCCGAGGAGAAGGGCGCATCCGATGGCGATGTCCGTGTAGCCACTGAAGTCGCAGTAGATCTGCACGGCGTAACCCCAGATGGCGAAGAGGATCTCCGGCGCCGAGTGCAGATTCGGGTTCCCGAAGACCGGGTCGACTATCGCGGACGAGACGTAGCTCGAAAGCACGACCTTCTTGAACAGGCCTGCGAAGATCAGATAGGCGGCGCGGGAGAAGTCGATGTGGCGCGGGTTTCGCTTCTCGGACTGCTCGATCTGCGGGAGCAGCTCGGCTCCCCGGACGATGGGACCCGCCTCGAGGTGGGGGAAGAAGCAGACGAAGACGGCCACGTCGAGCGGCTTCGACGGCTTCAGCACGCCGCGGTAGATGTCGATCACGTACGACAGACCCATGAACGTGAAGAACGAGATCGCGACGGGGAGCGTGACGTTGAGGAGGGGGAGCGAGGCGTGGATGCCGAGCTTGTGAAGGGCGTTGTCGACGGAGACGACCGCGAAGCCGTAGTACTTGAACCAGGCAAGCATGCCGAGCTCGACCACGATCGCGGCGATGAGGTAGAAGCGCGCTCCCGACTTGCCCTTGAGGGTAGGAGTGCGCAATCGCCCGACGAGCTTCCGCCGCTCCGGTTCGGGGAGCTGTTGCGCCTTGTGGACGAGCGCTCCCCCGAGCGTCGTCGTCGCCGTCGAAGCTGCGAGCAGGAAGATGAAGCGCCAGTCCCACCAGGCATAGAAGACGTAGCTGGCGATGATGATGAACACCTTCCACCGCCTGGGGAAGGGCGCGAGGAGCCAATTGAGGACGAAGACGATCCCGAAGAAGATCGCGAAGTCGATGGTGGGGAAGAGCAATGGACAGGCCCTCTAGGCGGCGTGCCCCTTGCGCGCCGACTGGCGAAGGCTAGTCAGCGTTCGGGGGTGGGAGATGTAGGGGACAGCGAGGCGGACTCCCCCGGAGATGCGCCTTGCCGCTGTCGTACGGCGGGCGTTCTTCGGGCACATGCCTCCACAGACGAAGAAGGACGCAGCTTGCTTGCAGGCAAGCTGCTAGCGCGACCGAAAGGCGCCGGGGAGTCGGTCGTGAGCGCCTGCCGTGGCCGGCCACCCACGCAAGAGTGGCTTACGAGCGGCTCTTCACCGCCTCGATGAGCTTCGGCAGCACCTTGTGCACGTCTCCCACGACGCCGAGGTCGGCGATGGAGAAGATCGGTGCATCCTGGTCCTTGTTGATGGCGACGATGTTCTTCGCGCCCTTCATCCCCACCATGTGCTGGGTGGCCCCCGAGATGCCGCACGCGATGTAGACGGTGGGCTTCACCGTCTTGCCCGTCTGGCCGACCTGGTGGGAGTACGGCACCCAGCCGGCATCGACGATCGCCCGGGAGGCACCGGCCGCTCCCTTCAACAGCTTCGCCAGCTCCTCGATCAAGGCGTAGTTCTCCGCCGAGCCGAGACCACGGCCGCCGGACACGACGACCGGTGCCTCGTCGAGTGCTGGACCCTCCCGCTCCTCGGCGTGGCGGCCCTTCACCTTCGCCGCATCGGTGGCGCCCGCATCGGGCAGGTCGAGGGCGGCTGTCTCCGGCACGCCGCTGCTGGACGGCTCCGCCGCGAACGACTTCGCCCGGACCACGAAGATGCCTGGCCCCTCTCCCGTGAAGCGAGCCTTCAGCACCTTAGTGGCGCCGAAGATGGCGTGCTCGGTGACGAGCGAATCGTCTTCCTTCGCGAGGCCGACGACGTTCGTGAGGAGCGGCCGGTCGAGCCGGGCCGACAGCCGGGCAGCGACGTCGCGCCCGTCGTAGGTCATTCCGACGAGGATCGCCCCAGGGGCGCCTTCGGACGCGGCGAGGGCCGCGATGGCCGCTGCGAGTTTCGGCCCCGGAAGCGAGTCGCCGAGGTCGCCGGCATCGAAGACCTTCGTCGCGCCGTACTCGCCGAGGGTGGCGGCGGCCAACTGGCCGCCCGCGCCGTAGGTGATCGCCTCGACCTGCTGAGCGAGATCCCTCGCCTTGCTGAGCAGCTCGAGGGCGATCGCGCTCGGGCTGCCTGCACTCTGCTCCGCGAGCACCCAGACCTTGTCCACGCTGATTTTCCTCTCTCCCGCTTGCCGGGATACGACTCGGATTGTGCTCGATACCGCCTAGAGGACCTTCACCTGCTCGAGGAAGGCCAGGATCCGCTCGTGCGCGTCGCCTTCGTCGACGACGATCTCGCCTGCCTGCCTCTCGTCGGCCTGCTGCACGGACACGACCTCCTGCCGCGCGCCCGTGGCGCCGACCTGCGAGCCCTCGATGCCGAGATCCGACACGGAGAGCTGCTCGACAGACTTGGAGCGGGCCGCCATGATCCCCTTGAACGACGGGTAGCGGGGCTCGACGACGCCGGCCGTCACGGTCACCACGGCGGGGAGAGGGCAGGTGACCTCGTCGTAGCCCGCTTCTGTCTGGCGTCGCACGTTGACCGCCCCACCGGCCACCGAGACCTGCTTCGCGAAGGAGACGGAAGGCCAGCCGAGGAGCTCGGCGAGCTGCACCGGCATAGTGCCCGTGTAGCCGTCGGTCGACTCGGTCGCCGCGAGCACCAGATCTGGCTCGACCCGTTTCACGACTGCCGCCAACACCTTGGCCGTCCCGAGAGCGTCCGAGCCCGCGAGCGCGGGGTCGCTCACGAGGACGGCTCGCTCGGCGCCCATGGCGAGAGCCGTACGGAGGCCGCTCGTCTCGCCGTTCGGCGCCATGGACATGAGCACCACATCGCCTCCGCCGGCAGCCTCGACGAGCTGCAGTGCCATCTCGACGCCGTATGCGTCGGAGTCGTCCATCATGAGCTTTCCCTCCCGGACGAGGGTGTGGCTGTCGGGTGTGAGGCTCAGCTCCCCTGCCGGGTCAGGGATCTGTTTCACGCAGACGGCGACGTTCATGCACGAGATCTTTCCCGAAACGCGCCGTTCTTGACCAACCGGGGCGATCTCGCTCTCGCAAGCGGACGTTTACGGCGACTTCGCCCTGGGCAGTCCTGTGCTCGTGAGCACGTGCTTGCAGGGGCAGGGAGGCGGTCATATGATCACCTTCCGCAGCTCCCGCCCGCAGGTCGTCGGGTGGGTCATCGGGCAGTTGCGTTCCGAGCATCCTGATGGCTGGCTTTGCGGGAAGAGTTTGTGACTGTGTTCACGAGAGAACTGACCGGGGACACCGGCGAGGCAACCCGACAGCAGTAACGAAATAGGAGGAAGGGTGGCTCTGACCTGGACCCGCTCGATCGAGTGGGACACCGAGGACTGGCGCAAGAGCGCAGCGTGCAGGGACACCGATCCCGACCTCTTCTTCCCCGTCGGCACTACCGGCCAGGCGGTCGTGCAGATCGAGGCCGCCAGAGCGGTCTGCCTTGCCTGTGACGTGCGCGAACAGTGCCTCGAGTTCGCGCTCGCCACCAACCAGGAGTCGGGCGTGTGGGGCGGGACCTCCGAGGAGGAGCGTCGGAAGCTGCGGCGGGCCTGGCTCGCCGCGTCACGGTCGCGGGGAGCCTGAGGCAGCCTCGATCTGGCTAGAGGGTCACGGTCCAGCGCCCGCCGGTGCCGAGAGCCGCTCGTGCCACCTGCCATACCGAGCTCGTTAGCGGGCGGTAGACGACGTCGGCCCGCGTGCCCGAGAGAAACGAGACCTGCCGCACCGCAAACGGTGCCTCCGCTCCCGCCGTCAGACCCGGGACAGCGCTCTCGGCGTCGGAGAAGAAGTCGCCGCCCTTCGTCGCGCTAGCGGCCGGGGTGGTCTCGAGAGAGGCGATCACCTGGGCAGCAGCGAGGGCGGGATCACTCGGCGAGACGACCGGGCGACCCGAAGGTGAGCTGGGCATGCTCACCGTGCTGCAGGAAGCGGCTGCGGCACCCGGAGACTGGTTCACAGCCTCGCCGTCGGGGTACGGGGCGGCTCCCACCGGAGTCCAGAGCGACGAGAGGGTTCCCCCCTGTGCGGTCTCTGCCACCGCGCTCATCACGCTCGCCGCCGACGCGTCGGCAGGTTCGGCGCCCGCGAGGACGACCAGGCCGGCGGTGGCTCTCCCGGTCACGATCTGCCCGCCCGGCAGCTGGGCTGCAACCCTCGCGACGGACGAGCCGACGGCGGCGGTGAGCCACCACACGACCCCGCCGGTCGGAAGGGGCAGGGCTCCGGAGTCCACGATCTCGAGGCCACCGGGCGAAAGCACCGGCAGACCGACGACGGCGGCTCCGCCGGCGAAGGAGCCCGGGCGTGCAACCGTCGTCGTCACGAGGGCGGCCGACGAGCAGGCCACCTGCCGGCTCCCCGCCGTAACCGCCACCGGATACGACAGAGACCGCCTGCTCGCCTCGACGGTGACGCCGGCGACGTCGAGCGAGACCACGACGGGGCGCGACGGGACTGTGTAGGAGGGCAGGATCTTCGCTCTTTCGATGTGCGAGCCGCCCTTAGGCGCCACGGTGCCACCGGTCCTGTCTGCCCCGCCCGTCACCCCCCGCAGCGGGGAGACGCTGGCAGTACGAACCGCGGGGACGGTGGCGACGGCGCCGACGAGGCCGCCGAGCGAGGCTGCGAGCACGAGCGCTGCGCTCATGAGCACCATCTGCTGCCTTCGCTCCATCCGGCGCGACCTCAAGCGGATTCTCGTGGCCAGGTCCTCGGCATCCGGCACGGCGCGAGCCGACGAGGCACGGGCACGCAGCTGCCGGGAGAGCTCGTCCTCGAATCTCACTTCTCGAGCTCTCTCCGCAGACGCTCGAGTCCCCGGTGGATGAGCGAACCCACGGTCCCCGGCCTGCAGCCGAGGAGCTCGGCGATCTCCGCCTCGCTGAGGTCGGAGTAGAACCGCAGCACTATCGCAGCCCGCTGCCGGTACGGGAGGGTGAGGAGCACGTCGGCCAGCTCCCCGCTCGACGACGCATCGGTGACGCCGTCGACCACGTAGAGGAGCGGCCGCTTGCTCCGCTCCCGGCCCGCCCTGCGGAAGTGGGAGCGGCAGGCGTTGACCACTATCTGGCGGACGTACCGGTCGGGCGCCTCGACCGAGTCGAAGTGGCGGTGCAGGCGCACGAACGAGTCCTGTACGAGGTCCTCGGCGAGCTCTTTCGAACCTGTGAGCACGAGCGCGAGACCGACGAGGCGCGAGAAGTTCTCGAGGTAGAAGGCCTCGAAGGCTCGCGTGCCGCCGCGCCGCCCCTTCTCGAGCCCCTGTTCGCTCACGGCGAGCTCACCGGCCGCGGGCCCCCACTGCTCGAGGCGAAGCTCTATCGGCGCCACCGGGAGATAGACGCTGCTCGGCGGACAATCCTTGCGGCAACACTCCCCCTCGTTCGTGCGACCGCCGAAAGGCCGCCCCGAACCGGGAGGCTCTCAGCGGTCGGTCGGCGCGCTCCTACTCGCCGGGATGGTTATCCGCACCATGGTGCCACGATCACTTTCCATCGAGATAGCGCCGGCGAGCTGGGAACATACGAGGTCGCGAACGATCGAGAGACCGAGGCTGCGGGTCGCCTCGATGTCGAAGCCCTCCGGCAACCCGACGCCGTTGTCGCGCACGACGACGCCGTAGCTGTCCGGATCGTGCCAGAACTGCAGGTCGAGCCGGGCAGGTTCGTCCGGCTCCCGGCGCGGCGCAGCGCACGAAGGCTCGGGGGACGTCTCTCGGGCTGCCGGGGCGGCCGGCGGGGCTGCCGCGGGGGTTGCCGCGGGCTCTGCATCCTCTTCCGCCCCGGTGCCGAAGGCGTGCTCGGCCGCGTTCT
>JAJYVX010000109.1 GCA_021791795.1 Actinomycetes bacterium
CCTCCGGCCGCTCAGTTGATGTGCTCGTCGGACCAGCAGGCACCGGGAAGACGACGGCCATGGCAGGGCTGCGGGCGGCCTGGGAGACGGTTCACGGACCGGCCTCAGTCGTGGGCTTGGCGCCGTCGGCGGCGGCCGCCCAGGCACTTGGCGACGAGCTCGGGATCGATACCGAGAACACCGTCAAGTGGCTAACGGAGTGGCGTCGCGTGCCGGCCTTGAGCGAGCGACGACGCCGGCTCGCCCTCAACCTGGCGCGCCACGCGCACCCGGCCTCTCTGCACGCGTCCCGGCTGCGAGCCGAGCTGCGTGACCTCGACCGGGCCATTGCCGAACGCAGGCTGTCTGCCGGGCAGCTCATGATCGTCGACGAGGCCTCGCTCGCCGGGACATTCCAGCTCGACGAGCTCGTCAGCGCAGCGACAGGTGCAGGAGCCAAGGTCGTCCTCGTCGGCGACTGGGCGCAGCTCGGTTCGATCGAAGCTGGCGGAGCGTTCTCGCTTCTTGTGCGAGATCGGGGAGCGGAAGTGCCGGAGCTGACCGACGTGAGGCGCTTCCAGGCGGACTGGGAGAAGGAGGCGAGCATCAAGCTTCGCCGTGCGGACCCCCGTGCGATCGATGACTACGAAAGCCACGGCCGCGTGTTCGCTGGCAACCGAGACGCACTACTCGACAAGGTCTATGCAGCCTGGAGGGCCGACGTCGCTGCCGGTAAGTCAAGTCTCATGCTCGCCGGTGACTTGGCGACCGTCGCCGAGCTGAACCGCCGCGCCAGAGCCGGACGGGTGGAAATCGGCGTCGTTTCCGAGGTCGGAGTCGACCTAGCAGGTGGCCAGATTGCCGGCGTCGGTGATGAGGTGATCACTCGGCAAAACGATCGCCGACTGACAACCGGCAAGGGCTGGGTCCGAAACGGTGACCGTTGGAGCGTGTCTTCCGTCAGGGCTGACGGCAGCCTGAGCGTGCGCCGCTTGGGCGGCTCCGGAAGTGTCGTTCTTCCTGCCGCCTACGTGGCTCAGGATGTCGAGCTTGCGTACGCCACGACCGCGACGCGAGCACAAGGGCGCACGGTGGACACGGCGCACGCAATGGTGTCTCCGGCAACCGTACGGGAGGTGCTCTACGTCGCCGCGACACGAGGACGTGAGTCGAACATCTTGTACGTCGACACTTCGTACGACCCCGATCCGGCCACTGGTCACGATGGTGCCGTCGCTCGACAGGCGGCTCGAGACGTGCTGTCCGAGGTGCTCGCCAACGAAGGTTCCGAGCTGTCGGCGCACGAGACCCTGGAGCGTGCGCAGCGCCAGGCGGACGATCCGTCGAGGCTGGCCGCCGAGTACGAGACAATCATCCGAGTCGCTCAACAGGAACGGTGGGATCGCGTCCTCCGCCGGTCAGGTCTGCCCGCTGCTTGTGTCGAGGAGGTCAGGCAGAGCGAGGCCTACGGCCCGCTCATGGTGGCGTTCCGGAGAGCGGAGGCATGCGGACTCGACGTTGAAGCAGCCCTCCCGAGACTCGTTCGGATGCGCTCGCTCGAAGACGCCAACGACATTGCCGCTCTCCTTCACTACCGAGTTGGGCGCTGGGCTTCGATGGTCGTTAATGGTCGGTCTTGGCCACCTGCCCGAGTCATCGGCGGGGCAGTTCCGCGAGTGATTGGTATCACCCACCCGGACGTGGTTCGGGCTCTTACTGAGAGACAGCACGCGGTGCACCGAGGTATCCCGGAGCATCCCGCAGAGGAGGAACCCGCCCATTCACATACCGCCGAAATCGGATGAGCTCCTACGCCAACGCAGACAACGTCCTGGTCCCGAGCGAATCGCTATCGATCCGGACCAACCCTGTCCTGTCAGGGTGTCGCGGTAGACTCGTTCTGCGACTCGAAGTCGAATAGTCGCTCCACCCTGAGTTCGGTGTTCAGGGGCGGCAACGCCGGTCACGGCCGGTACGCCTCGGGGGCGACTAGGAGGATTCGTGCCGCCTTCCGCATCGCCGGGGAGAGTCCCCGGATCGCGGAAGGGGGAACGCGGAGGGCGCCTTGCCCCGAGCTCCCCGAAAGGAGATGAGCTCGGAGGTGGAGAGTGCTTCCCGTAACTCTTGAGGACGACCTTCTGGCGGTCGTCAACGACCCAGCGACCACCCGGCACGCGTGGGCAGATCGTGCTGCTTGCCTGAACCTGACCGGACTCCCGTACTTCCCCGACGATGGCGACGTCCCGCCCGCCGATGCCCTCGAGCGCTGCGCGGTCTGCCCGGTTGCGCCCGACTGTCTGGCTTCCGCCCTCCGCTACGAGGCTGTCGACGGATGTCGCAATGGCTGGTGGGGTGGCTGCAGTCCTGCCGAGCGCGACGTCATCTGGGAAAAGATCTCGGCCTTGGTGCTCGAGCCCGTGGAGCTCCCCTTAGCGGATCCTGCCTCGGTCGCTCGCTCGCTCAGGGCGAGACGCTGGACAGTCTCCGCGATCGCCCACGAGCTCTGCTGCAGCGAGCGAACCGTCTATCGCTACCTGGCCGGACCTGCGGCCTGAGAGGAGTATGAACATGGCCCGCACCGTTGATGAGACGCTGCTCCCCCGGCCTCCCGAGGCCCTGCCGACGCCGGCGCTCGCGCAGGCGATCCGCCGTACAGCCGAACGGCTCGAAGAGCAGTTCAACCTGTCGCCGGAGGCAGCCGAAGCCCTTGCGAGCGCCGCCGTCGACCCGGCGGACGTGCGCAAGGCGGCAGAGAACCCCGAAGCCCTCTACGTACCGGGAGGCACCCTGTTCGGCTTACGCACCCGGGTCTGGACGCGCAGGGTGATGCCCGATCCACGCAACCCTCGGCTCGGTCCCGCCCGCCACCACCCGATCGCCGTCGCACCCGGGTCGAGTGAGGACGCGCGGTTCCGGCCGGTGCCTGAGCCCGACCCCGACACTGACGGTCGCCCGGAACTTCGGCTTCACGTCGACAGCCGCGAGCATCTGGCCTGGTCGTCCGCGATCGCAAAGCGATTCATCCTCAAGGACAACGACTGGCGGCTGTCGATTCGCAACCAGGGCGTCATGACCGAGGTCTGGGTCTCCGGCGTCACGATCGTACCGGGCGACGGGTCGCTTCCCGTGACCGTGCCCGTCACCTCCGAGGGAAGCAGCCGCCTCACCGCCTGCCACGACATCCTCGGTGTGCGTTCCGCCGACGTCCCTTACTCGCGGGACGACAAGGCCTTGCGCTCGATCGTCCGCTCACTCAATGACGCCGTGCTCAGCGGCCCTTCGGTCGAGCAGGCGGAGGCGCTGCGCTGCGAAACGATCCCCGCTCTGTTGCTCGTCGGCTTCGAGCCCCATCCCGGCTCAAGCACGAACTTCGCCACGGCAGTCCGGTCGCTCGTCGCCCTTCGTCATGTCGAGCCGCCGAAGCCGTGGAACGAGGCCGCCAAGATGGGATCGATCGCCGACACAGTGCTCGAAGCGCTGTCTGCTCTCGGCTTCGTGACGTCGGAGGAGGAGGCGTGGCTTCTCGGCATCCTCACGCCGTCGGAAGCTGAGGAGCGGGGGTTCTCTGCTGACGCGGCAGTCCGCGCAGCCCGGATCGTGCGCCTTCTCACCGAGACGGATCCGTCGATCCATCAGACGATCCGGGTCGCTATCACGGGCCAGACAACGAAGCAGCGGATCACAAACAAATTCAAGCTGCAGGTCGCTGCTGCACTGATCCTACGCTCGGTCGGAGGTCCCGAAGAGGGCGAAAAGGTGTCCGACATTTATCGCGGCTTGCAGACCGGCTTTGCCGACTCTTTGGCCTCCGATGGTTGGCGGGCTACCTACCGTTCGACGTCAGAGCTGATGGCTGCTGCTCTCAGTGAG
The DNA here is from genome assembly GCA_021791795.1 of Actinomycetes bacterium. Classification (GTDB taxonomy): domain Bacteria; phylum Actinomycetota; class Acidimicrobiia; order Acidimicrobiales; family Bog-793; genus JAKATT01. Next base: position 3,850 of record JAJYVX010000109.1, read on the forward strand.
TCAGAGCGAGGCCTCGACGGCGGCCCATCGAGCTTGGAGCTCGCCGCACGGGGCGCATATCCGCTCATCGTCAACCGGCAGCTCTTCCCCGACCGCGGTAGCCAGAACAACGACCAGCCCGACCGGCGCGCTCCGGCGGGCGTCATCGAGCGGATGCGGACCTCCCCGTGGGGGATCCGCCAGCTTGGCCAGGCGCTCGAGGACCATGCTGCCAGGAAGCTCATTAGGGCGGTCTCGGCGGATGGCGAACCTGTCATCCGCGAGGACGACGGTAGCGAGCAGACCGTCACCGACACGTGGCTGCGGCTGACCTTCCCCTCAGCGGGACGTCCAGTGGCGCCGGCGGCACCGTCGACAGCGCACGAGAAGTACCTCCACGCCCTGGCCGAGCTCGGAGAGTCGCTCGAGAGGGTCGCGGCCGCAGTCCGTCGCATCAGTGCCGTCGAAGGTACGGACGGCCGACCCCTCGTCTCGACCGAGGGCGTCGACCCCTCTAACGCCGACGCCTGGTTCTCGGAGGTGATGCAGCTCGTGCAGCTCATCTCGGCCTGGAAGGCGACGCACGTCGCCCGCTACGGCGACGGGGGCGTGTCCTTCGTGCAAGCGGGTTACGGCGCCGGGGCGGCCCCCGCCGACGACGAGGACGGGACGCCATGCGCTTGGGCGGACGACGAAGTCGGCTCGGAGCAGGATGTGGCGACGTATGAGGGAGAGGACCTGTGAGCAGCTGCACGTACGAAGAACTGGCCGAATGGGCGGACAAGAAGCGGGTCTCCGGCCACCTGACCAGTGGTCGGGCGGATCGGGATAAGTGCACCTGTGCAGGGTCGAACTGCCTAATGGCGCAGGCGGCGGCGGATCACTTTCGGGCGCTCGCGGCGAACAGCGGGTGAAGCTGCCATGACCTGGCTACGGTGGCCGTTCCAGTGGGCTGGCCGGACGCGGGGCAGGAGCTGCTACGAGAGCTGCGGGCGGGCCGCGATCGGTACGCGCTCATTGTCGCAGACGACCCGCGAGACTCGGATCTGGTGGTCGAGAGGATGAGCGAGGACCTCGACCTCTCAACGGTGCGGGTGGGGGCGGCATGCGCCGACCTCGACACGCCGCCCGGGCTTCGCGACATCGAAGCCGCGTGCGGGGCGGCGGTCATCTTGACGGATATTGAGCTGCTCTTCTCGCCCGAGATCCACGTCGATGTGCTCGCCTTCCTCGTCGGGCGGGCCCGACGCCTACCGACGATGGCAGCCTGGCCGGGAATCGTCGTAGGTCGGCGCGCGCTCTACAGCGCCCCTGGTCGTCCCGACCACTTCGACCGGAGCTTGTCCGACGTCGTGCTCCTCCGTCTGCGGCCGACGCAGTTTCCCGACGAGACACCGTTTGAGGTTGAAAGGATCGCCCCGTGAAGTACGCAGACCTCATCAAGCCCGCCGAGCCGCTCGAGTCGGTGAAGCAGATCAGAGCCTCGGGTTCGCTCGACGCGGCCAGGCGGGACGTCGAGACCTACGTCATCTCGGACCGCATGGCGGGCCAGCTGGCGGGCGTGATCTTCCCCAACCTCCGTCACGACCAACCCGGGGACCAGAAGGGGATCTTGACGGTCGCCACCTACGGCACCGGCAAGACCCACCTCATGTCGGTCGTGGCGGGTATCGCCGAGTACGCGGACCTCGCCGACTGCCTGAACCACCCCGACGTGGCCAAAGCGGCCGGGATGATCTCGGGCCGGTTCAAGGTGATCCGCTTCGACATCGGTGCGACATCGCTCGGGCTGCGGGAGATCGTCTGCACCGAGATCGAGCGCGGCCTTTCCGGCATGGGCGTCGAGTTCGCCTTCCCCGACTGGCAGACCGTCACCAACAGCAAGGACGCCTTCACCGACATGATGGCGGCGTTCGAGTCAGTCCATCCCGACAAAGGTCTGCTCTTCGTTCTCGACGAGATGCTCGACTATCTGCGGGTCCGCCGGGACGCCGAGCTGATCCAGGACCTCACGTTCCTCCGCGAGGTCGGTGAGCTCTGCCGGACGACGCGCTTCCGCTTCATCTCGGGGGTGCAGGAGGCCATTTTCGACAACCCGCGCTTCGCCGGCGTCGCAGAATCGGTAAGGAGGGTGCGGGACCGTTTCGAGCAGGTGCGCATCTCGAAGGAGGACGTCGCCTTCGTTGTCGAGCATCGCCTCCTCGAAAAGGACGCCAGCCAGCGGGCGGCGATCGCCGCACATCTCCAACGCTTCACATCCCTTTACGAGGGGATGGCGGAGCGGATCGACGAGTTCGTGAGCCTGTTCCCGATCCATCCCGACTACCTGCGCACCTTCAACGAGCTGCGTATGGTCGAGAAGCGGGAGGTGCTCCGCACGGTCGAGGGCGAGGTGGGGCGCCTGCGTGACCACGACGTGCCCGACGACTCCCCCGGCCTTGTCTGCGCCGACAGCTACCGCGCCCGCCTCGTCGAGGACCCGTCCGTGCGGACGATCCCCGAGGTCCAGGTGGTGTTAGACAAGAGCGGCGTGCTCCGGAGCAAGGTCGAGACGGGCCTCGCGGAGCAGCAGTACCTCGGCACCGCGTTGCGGATCATCGACGGGCTGACCGTCCACCGTCTCACGAGCGACGACATCAACCGCCCGATCGGCATGACGTCGGAGATGCTCCGCGACGAGCTGTGCCTGCTGCCCCCGGGGCTTCCGGAACAGGACGCCCTCTTCCTGAAGACCACGATCGAGTCGATCGTGAGGAAGGTCATCACCGCCGTGAGCGGGCAGTTCATCACGATCGACCCCGAAAACGGCCAGATCTACCTCGACGTCCGCAAGGACATCGACTACGACGCCCAGATCGACCAGCGCGCCGACTCCCTCGACGACTACCAGCTTGACGAGGCGTACTACCTGGCCATGGCGACCGTTCTCGAGGTCCGCGACGATCCCTACGTCGCCGGTTATCGCATCTGGGCGTACACGCTTCCCTGGGCTACTACCAACGCCGACCGCATGGGCTACCTCTTCATGGGCGCGCCGAACGAGCGATCGACAGCGCAGCCGCCGAGGGACTTCTACGTCTATTTCATTCAGCCCTACGACGAGCCGCACTTCACTGACGAGGAGAAGACCGACGAGGTCTTCGTCCGCCTCGCCCGGCCGGAGAAGGAGTTCACGGACGCCCTGCGACGCTACGCGGGGGCTACTGCCAAGGCGAAGGAGTCGACCGCCACCCACCGGCCCGTCTACGAGGACAAGGCGCGCGACGCCCTCCAGAAGATGGTGGCGTGGCTGCGGGCGAACATGGCGACCGCGATGACCGTCACCTACCGAGGCGAGACGAAACCCCTCGGCTCGTGGCTGTCGGCGGTCCCGGGCGATCGGACGCGGGTCTCCGACCAGATCAACGCCGTGGCTTCTGCGGCTCTCGTCCCTCATTTCGCCGAGCGGTACCCGGGGTACCCACGTTTTTCCCGCAGAGTCACGCCATCCAGCATCGAAACCGACGTGCGAGTCGCCTTGACCCAGATCGCGACCAGCCGCCCGACCACCGCCGGGACCGCGTTCTTGGAGGCTCTGGAGCTCGTCGGGCTCGAGGGCGGCGACCTCCGAGCCGACGGCACGTTCGCGACACACCTCGGCGAGGCGCTCGCCGACGCCGGCGGCAAGGTCCTCAACCGGAGCGACCTGTTGGCCCCGCTCGACCCTGGGGTCGACGTGTGGGGGCCCTGGCACCTCGAGTCGGGCTGGCTCATGGTTGTCGCCGCGGCGATGTGCCAGCTCGGAAAGGCCGAGATCAGCATCGGCGGACGCCGCGTCGACGCCCTCTCGCTCGACCAGCTCACGCGGCACAGCCTCGATGAGCTGGCCGGGTTCGACTTCGTGGGCCCACCGAAGATGCTCCCCGTGGTGCACTTGCGCGAGATCGCGAAGCTGCTCGACCTGCCACCAGGCGCGGTGTCGGACGCCGGCGCGGCAGACATGTCGCTCGTGACCCAGATGCAGACCCGCGTCGTGGACATGCTCGCCCGGACCGAGAAGGCCATGGGCGCCGTCGCGGGCGGCACCGAGCTGTGGGGGCACGACCTCTTCGACCTCGTGGACGAGCGGTCGAAGCGACTCGACGGGCTGCGGGCTCTCCTCCTCGACCTGAGGGCACGCAACTCCGTGGGCAGATTGAACAGCATCGTTCCCGACCCTGCCGCCCTCGACGGAGCCCGCGCCGGGCGTGCCGAGCTCGAACACGTCGAGCAGCTGGTGGCGGCCCGCGAGAAGCTCGCAGGCACAGTCGAGTACCTCCGCGAAGCGGTCGGCGTCTTCGGTGCGGGCGTCGACGAGGCGAAGGATGCCCTCGAGCTGCAGACCGAGATCGTCGAGCTGCTCACGGCCGAGGGGCCCCTCGACCCAGCCAAGGTCGTCGAGCTGCGAAACGCTGCTGACGGTCTCCGACGTCGTTTCGCCGATCTCGCTTCCCGCTCGTACCGACACGACTACCTCGACGCGGCCGGCGACCAGCGCAAGCGGCGGATCCTCGAAGGACCGATGGTGCCGCTCAGCTCGCTGCAGGCGGTCTCGATCCTTGCACGGGGGCCCTTCGTCCAGCTGCAGGAGGAGCTCGCAGACCTGCGTCCGCTTTTCGAGATCGACGAGAAGGCCTTGCAGACGTCAGTCGCCCTGCGTGACCACAGACCTCCCCACCCGATCGACGGCCCGTCTGCGGCCGCCCGTCTCGAGACTTGCGAGCGCATGGCAGACGAGCTGCTCGCCAACTGGGTGCGGACCCTCGTCGACAGTCTGCGCGAACCGGAGATGGTGGAGCAGACGCAGCTGGCGGTCGAACAGACGGTGCGGGAACAGGTGGAGGCGTTCCGGAAGACCGAGATCCTGCCGGATCCGCTCGACGGCTTCGTCGTCGGGCTCAACCAGATCTTCCAACGGGTGGAGATCCGCAACGTGTCGGTCCGCGAGCTCGTAGACGCCCTCTTCCCGGGTAAGTCGCCGACTACCGGGGACCAGCTACGAGCGAGGTTGGACGAGCTAATCGCCGCCGAGACCGGTACCGTGCCGCCCGAGCGGGTGCGATTCCTCCCGGCTGAGGACCCGAAGTGACCAGCTTCCCGACCGATCCCGCCGACTGGGACGTCGAGAAGGAGCGCCTCGGTCTCGCAGGCGACCTTGCCGGGGCGCGAGCCGAGCCTGGGGCGCCTCGCGGCGAGGACCCTGACGTCCTCGCCATGTCCCTCCCGCCGTACTTCTCGGCGTGCCCGAACCCCTACCTGCGCGAGTGGCTGGCAAGCGGCGAGCCGGTCGAAGAGGTCGAGCGGAGCGATCCCGGCCCGTTCACGACGGACATCGCCGAGGGCAAGTCGGACCCGATGTACAAGGCGCACGGCTACCCGACGAAGGTCCCTCCCGCTGCGATCATGCGCTTCATCCTCCACTACACCGAACCTGGCGACGTCGTCCTCGACGGGTTTTGTGGAAGCGGCATGACCGGTGTGGCCGCGCAGTCATGCGGCGCACCGACGCGAGCCCAGCGCCAAGAGCTCGGCCAGGAGATGGGCGACGTGCGGTGGGGCCGGCGTCGTGCGGTCCTCATCGACCTCTCGCCGTCGGCGACCTTCATCGCGGCCGGTCTCAACCTGCCCGTCGACCATCGGGCGTTCGACCGACGCTCGAAGGAGATCCTCGACCAGTTCGACGCAGAGTGGGGCTGGATGTACGAGACAACCGACGAGCGGGGGCGAAGCCATCGAATCGACTACACCGTCTGGTCCGAGGTCTTCACGTGCCCCGCGTGCGCGGGGGCGGTCGTCTTCTACGAGGCGGCCTTCAACCCGCGTACGGGCAAGGTGGCCGACGTCTTTCGCTGCCCCTCGCCATCTTGCGGGAAGGAGCTGACGAAGGACACGGCCGAGCGGCGGCTGGTCCCGGTACGTACGGCGGCGGGCGACACCATCGAGAGGGTCGAGATGCGGCCCGTCGCGATCCATTACCGCGTCGGCACAGCGAAGAAGTCGAAGCCCCTCGATGATGCCGACCTGGCGGTCCTGCGTCGAATCGGCTCGGCGCCGTTGCCGGGCTCGGTCCCGACCGACCTGCTGCCGCTGGAAAATATGTACCACGGCAGCCGGCTGGGTCCGAAGGGCTTCACCCGCGTCCACCACCTCTTCACCGACCGGTCGCTAACGCCGATTTCCACGCAGGAGATTGACCGCAACCTTGAGGGGGTCGGAAGTGTCAGGCAAGCTCGAAGCGGAGCTTCTTGCGTCCCCACCAGGGGATGGAGGTGTCAGCGGGGAGTGAGGCTTG
>JAJYVX010000110.1 GCA_021791795.1 Actinomycetes bacterium
CCGAGCGGGCCACGCTCTCCTCGGCGAGATGTCGCAGTTCCTTGTGTGCCGCGGCGGTCGAGGCGGCGAAGGCCGCTGCGGCAAGCTCCTCACGACCGGACTCGTCGTCCGGGTCGCTCCCGGGCGCCTTCTCCCCCGCGGCCGTTCCTGCGGCCGTTCCTATAGTCGCTCCGACGGTCGCTCCTGCGGTCGCTCCTGCGGTCGCTCTCGAGTAAGTGGGGGCGTGGGTCGAGGTAGGTGGGGTCCCGTTTCGCTCCTCGTGGGCGTGGGACGCGGCTCCCTGCGGCACGTCGAACAGGTGCTGGCGCTCAGAGCCCGGGTCCTGACCCTCGAGCCGCCCCTTTATGACCTTGAGGGGGAGGAAGTGCTCCCTTTGCTGACGGAGGATCCAGCGCAGACGGTCGACGTCCTGGTCGTAGAACTTCCTGTAGCCCGACGGTGTCCGCTCGGGCACGAGAAGGCCGCGGGACTCGAGGAAGCGGATCTTCGAGATCGTTATGTCAGGGAATTCCTCGCGCAGGAGCGCCAGGACGTCGCCGATGGACATGTAGGTCCGCTCGGGCATCTCCGCCTCAGCCCGTGCCTGTTGTGAGGAAGAGGAGCTTGAACTTGCCGATCTGGACCTCGTCTCCACTCGCCAGAGTGGCCTCCTCGATTCGCTCCCGGTTGACGTAGGTACCGTTCAACGACCCGACATCCTTCACCACGTAGTCCGGTCCATGCCGGAGGAACTCGGCGTGCCGCCGCGACACGGTGATGTCGTCGAGGAAGATGTCGCTCTCGGGATGGCGGCCGACGCGGATCACGTCGTGGTCGAGCACGTACTTAGCTCCCACGTCAGGCCCACGCTTGACGATGAGCACACCACTTCCTGCCGCAAGCTCGCCGACGGCGACGTTCACGTCGCCCTCGCCCTCGCCCTCTTCGGGGACGAAGGTCACGGTCGTGTCCGAGCCGGGCTGGAGCGGGCTCCCGCAAGAAGAGCAGAAGTTCGCGTCCGCCGGGTTGCGGTGACCGCAATTGTTGCAGAACACCCCTGACAAGCTAGTCGTTTCCCCCTCCTGGTGCCCGAGGCGTTTTCCGCCGTAGGTTGTGGTCAGGTCGGTTCAGGCGTCGGTCGTGCTCTTGTAGGCCGCCGCGTCGAGGAGCCCGTCCACCTCGCTCTGGTCGGCCGGCTCGATGAGACAGATCCACCCTTTCCCGTACGGCTCGGCGTTCATGTCCTCCGGCGCGTCCCGGAGCCCTTCGTTAACCTCGACGACCTTGCCGGAGATGGGGGCATAGACCTGCGAGACCGACTTCGTGGACTCCACCTCGCCGAGAGGGCCGCCCTTCGACACGTCGCTCCCGACTGACGGCAGGTCGACGAAGACGATGTCCCCGAGGGCGTCCTGGGCGAAGTCGGTGATGCCGACGCGGACTCGGCCGTCCTCGCTCCGCACCCACTCGTGATCCGTCGTGTAGCGCAGCCCCTCAGGTACGTCCACGGTCTCGCTCCTTTTCTCGCTCCCCGGTGGCTCGGCGATCGTAGTGAACGCAGCCACTCCCTTACTAGCGTACGACTACGGCGCGGTCGCTTCCGAAAGGATCCAGCTGATCTGCTCCGCCATCTGGGCGGCCCGCTCCTCCGCCATCTCCTCGCTCCGGTCCTCCGCCTTCACGATGGTGGTCGGCGCCTCCGGGTCCGGCACGACGAGGGTCCAGCCGGTGTCGTCGGTCAGCTTCACGCCGTCGAGAAGCTGCACCTCGGCTTCTCGCGCCCTGTCCAACAGGAGCCGCATCACGAGCCCCTTCTGCTCGAAGGGTGTGGGGACCTCCTTGCGCACGAGGTGCGGGCTCTCGAGCGACGAGACGGTCTCCGAGAGGGACGAGCCCGAGTGGGCGAGCAGCGAGAGGAGGTGGACGAAGCCGGCGACGGCGTCGAAGGCCGGGAGGAAGCGGGGGAAGACGAAGCCACCCTGCGTGCTCCCTCCGAACGCGACGCCCGGGGCGGCGGACGCCTCCATGAGCGCGGCGGCGGCCAGTTTCGTCCAGACGACTTCCCGGCCGCTCCGCTCGGCGAGCTGTGCGGCGAGGCTCGGCGCGTCCACCGGCAGCACCACTGAGCCCGTCGCGCCGGCGCCGGAGTCCGACGTGACGAGGCTTGTGAAGATGCAGAGCGCCTCGTCGTCGTGAAGGACGCGGCCCATGTCGTCGACAAGAGTGAGCTGCTCGCCGTCGGGGTCGAACATCGCCCCGAGGTGCGCGCCGGAGGACCGGACGAGCTCTCCGAGCCGCAGGGCGTGGGCCTCCCGCCCGAAGCTCAGCACTCCGGGTGTGGACACGTGCGGGTTCATGACGAGGACGTCCGCCCCGAGCTTCGCGAGCACGTTCGGCATGAGGAAGCTCGTCGTGCCGAACGCGTAGTCGAGCACGAGCTTGAACCGAGCCGCCCTCACCGCTTCGATGTCGACCTGGCTCGTCAGCGCCGCGGTGTAGAGCTCGAGCGTGCGCGAGGGGAACTCGATGTCCCCGATCTCCCTTGCCAGCACGCGCCGGAACTCCTCTCTGTCGTAGAGGCGTTCGATCTTGCGCTCGGTGGCCTCGTCGAGGTCCACCCCCGCCGAGTCGAGGAACCGGACGCTCACCGACTGGGGGTCTCCGCTCACGAGTCGCACCGTGACGCCGCCGCTCGCACGCCCGGAGCGCACCTCGAACCGGGTCACGGGCACGGTTGCCGCCTCGAGGTCGTCTACGTTGCAGCCCGAAGCCGTCAGCCCGACCATGACGGCCCGCTTCAGCACCCGGGCAGCCCGGCTCGAATCCCGCGAGGTCGTCACCGTCGAGTCCTTCGGGAGGATGGAGCCGTACGCCATCGCAACGCGCATCGCCAGCTCTGGCGAGAGGTCCACGTTGGCGATGCCGGTCACGCCGAGGCGGCCGAAGAGCGGCCTCGAGGCGCGGGACTCCCAGACGATCGAGGACGAGACGACGGCGCCCGTCTCGATCGTCTTGTTCGGGTACACCTTCACCCCCGAGCGCAGCACCGCCCCGCGACCGACGCGGCAGCCGTCGCCCATGACGACCCCATCCTCGACGTGGGCGCCTTGGCGGACGTCGCACGACCTTCCGAAGACCGAGCCGCGCGCTGTGACACCGGCCGCCACGTAGCAGTTGTCGTGCAGCACGCTGCGCTCGATGACGGTGTTGTCGCCGATGCGCACGTTCGCGCCGAGGACCGAGAGCGGTCCGACCTCGCTCTCGGCCCCGATTCGGCAGTTGCCGCCGATGACGGCAGGGGCGTGCACGACGGCGCTCGGGTGGATCTCGGCGCCCTCGCCCACGTAGACGCCCGGACGCAGCGGGAAACCGGCGATCTCGACCCCGACTTTGCCGTCGAGTATGTCCGTGTGCGCCCGCAGGTACGCCTCGAGCGTGCCGACGTCCTCCCAGTAGCCGCCTGCCACGAAGCCGTAGAGAGGCAGGTCTCGCAGCAGCATCTCGGGGAACACCTCGCCCGAGAAGTCGACCGGGCGCCCCTCCTCGATCCAGTCGAAGACCTCCGGCTCGAGCACGTAGATGCCGGTGTTGATCGTGTCCGAGAACACGTTCCCCCAGCCCGGCTTCTCGAGGAAACGCTCGATCCGGCCGTCCTCGGCCGTGATGACGATGCCGAACTCGAGCGGGTTCTCCATGGCCTTGAGAGCAAGGGTGGCGACGGCCTGTTGCTTGTCGTGGAAGGCGACCAGCTCCGAGAGGTCGATGTCGGTGAGGACGTCGCCCGAGATCACGAGGAATCTCTCGTCGAGCATCTGCCGGGCGTTCAGCACCGACCCGGCCGTGCCGAGAGGCGTCTCCTCGGTCGCGTACACCAGGCGGACGCCGAACTCGGAGCCGTCGCCGAAGTAGGTGCGGATCTGGTTCGCGAGGAACGCCACGGTCACGACGATCTCCTCGAAGCCGTGCTTGCGCAGCAGGTTCACCACGTGTTCGGCCATGGGACGGTTGCCCATCGGAAGCATGGGCTTCGGCTGGTTCGCGGTGAGGGGGCGGAGCCGTGTGCCCTCACCGCCCGCCATGATCACCGCCTTCATGGCCCGAGCCTCCGTTCAGCGCGGCAGCCCGGCGCCGTCACCTGGCAGCCGCTCCCGCTGGCCCCCCGGCACGCCGCGCGAGTGCCTTGCGGGCGTGAGGTACGTAGGAGACAGCCGCGGCAAAACTCAGCACCAGCGAAGGCACAACGAGCACCCAGGTCACATCGGCGAGCACGTGCGCCCAAGCTGCCGACGAGTCGGCGAGGAGGAACAGCGGGAAGCTACTCATGAGGCCGAAGGTTCCCGCCTTGCCCAGCCAGAGGACGTCGATCCTCGGAGCGCCGAGCGCGGCGAGAGCAAGCACCGCTGCAGAGACGAGGACCTCACGACCGAGAACTACCCCGGCGAGCCATCCGGGCACCGCGCCGTACACGGCTATGGCGATCACCCCGGTGCCGACGACGATGCGGTCGGCCGTCGGATCGAGGACCTTGCCGAGGTTCGAGACCTGGTGGAACCGCCGCGCCACGTAGCCGTCGACGAAGTCCGTGACGCCTGAAACGGCGAGAACGGCTGCAGCGGCGATGCGGTCGTTCGCACCGAACAGCAGCCAGCAGAACAGCGCCAGGAGACCGAGCCGGCCGAGCGAGAGCGCATTCGGCACCGTGAGGATCCGGTCGAGGCCGGTCTCTTCTTCGATCGAAGCGCCGACCACGACCCCAGTCTACGGTCCTCCCCCCGCCCGGGCGGTGGTCGCCCATGGACCAGTTCGCCGGTGAGCCTTCAGAAGAGGCCGGCCTCGATGCCCGCTGCCATGGCTCCTCCGAGCTCATAGGCGCTCGCGACCTGCTCTTCGCCGATCTCGCCCGCCACCTCGAGGACGGGGAGCACCCGGCGCCAGCGGAGCCCTGTGACGATGCGCTCCACGCTGGCCGCGGCGCCGGAGGTGTCCGTGTCTCCCTTCACGAAGAGCGCCCAGGGCAGGCCGACCGTCCGCTCGAGGCACTCGTAGTAGATGCGCTCGAGGAAGTCCTTCATCGCACCGCTCATGTACCCGAAGCGCGCCGGGGTCCCGAGGATCACCCCGCTCGCCCGGAGGACGTCCGCCGGGCCGGCGTCGAAGCAGTCTGCTTCCTCGAGCGCGAGCGTGGGAGCGGACGCACGGGCGCCTTCGAGGACCGTCCTTGCGAGGGAGGCCGTGTGCCCGGCCCTCGAGTGGTAGACGACGAGGAGCGCGCCCGGCACGCTGCCTCAGGAGGACGAGGTCCCGATGGTGGCGGTGAGATCCGTCACTGTGATCGTGAACTTGCCGTTGGAGGCCCTGAACCAGGGCGCAGTGCTTCCCACGAGCTCGAGCTCGAGCTCGTGCCCGGACGGCACGGTGTACTCGTTGGGCGACAGCGCGAAGGTGACGGTCGCCTTGCCACTCGAGGATGGCGTGGAGCCCGCCCTCTGGTCGACCGGTGGCCTGTAGACGTTCGCCTCGATGAGCTGGCGCGTGCCGGTCGACGTGTTCACGTCCCAGAGCCGGCCGACGACCTCGGGGAAGTCGCCCTTCACGGCGAACGTCGCGTGCACGACGAGCCCGCCGACGAGCGTCGTCGCCTTTCCGAGCGAGACCGAGTACACCGCCGTACCGGCCTCGCGCGCCGCCGACAGGTTGTTGCAGTACGGGCCGCCGAATTCCGCGGGGTTCAGCTCCCCGGCGACCGAGGGCGATCCTCCCTTCGCCGTGACCCTCTGCGCGGCCGAGCCTGAAAGGGTGATGTGGCCGGTCTGCAGCGCCGCGAACGTCGGGCCGGTGAGGAGCGGTCCGGAGGGGGCGCTCATTGGGCACGTGGTGCCGAGGGCCAGCACGCCCGTCTCTGTCCGGCCCTTTCCGAGCATCACGGAGTTGAGGAAGAGAAGGGCCTTCTTCGTCTGGAAGGCGACGTCGGCAGCCTTGCCCTGAGCCCAGCCGTGGCCGTAGTCGTCGAAGATCATGAGGAGCTTCGAGTGGACGTGGGCGGCGCTCAGCCGGTTGGCGAAGTCGAGCGCCTCCGAGACGGGGAACAGCGTGTCCGTCCAACCGCTCTGGAGGACGATGGGCGGTGGCCCGCCCTTCGGCATAGGGATGCCGATCGCCGAGTGATAGGTCTGCAGCCGGTGTGCGATCTTCGCCGCCGCCTTCCCGTAGGGCTCGCCCTTCGAGATGGTCGAAAACCACTGGCCGAGGGCGGCGCCGGGGTCCTGTTTTGCTGTGGCGAGGTAGTACGACGCGGCGAGGAGGTACAGCTCGGTGTCCCACGACTGCTTCTCGACGCCGTTCGGTGAGGCGAGCTTCGCAGGCGGGGTGTAGGTGCTCGAGAAGAGAGCGCCGTTCGGCTCGAGGGAGGAGACGAGGTCGTTCCACGGCCACATGGCGTAGACGGCGGCAACCTGCATCGGCACGTGGTGGTGCGGGCTCACCCAGGGTGCGAACTTCCCGTCCGGCAGCCTGATGCGGTTCTTCAGCATGGCCAGTTCGAGGGCTTGACCGGCACCGTAGGACACTCCCGCGACGGCGATGTCCGGCTTGACGAGACCCTCGTCGACGAGGAGGCCGGCGAGGTACTGCGTGTCGCGCACCTCGTATCTCTGGTCGGCGAGGTGGAGCCATCCCTTCTTGCACGAGGGCGTGTGCTTGCGCGAGGCCGGGGTGCCGCACGAGTCGCCGAACCCGCGGGCCGTGTACATGAGGACGGCGTAGCCCATGCTGGCGAGCGTGGTGTCGTTGATGCCGCCGTTGTCCGTCGAGTTCTCCCAGTCCTTCTTCGAGCCGCCGAGACCGTGAAGGAGGACGATGAGCGGGAAGGGCCCGCGACCGTGGGACGGCAGGGCGACGTCGGCGTCGAGCGGGACACCGTCGAAGCTGTGCACGCGGAGGTCTCCGCTCTTCTGCTGGCCACCCTGGCAGAAGCGGATCCCGTGCTCGCTCTTGCAGGAGAGAAGGCCGAACGGGTGGGGCGTCGGGGGCGGCGGCGGCTCGGTCCCGAGGCTCACCACCGTCGACGCCTGGGCCGGCGGCTCGGTCGTGCCGCTCGCCGGGGTGCCGCTGCAGGCGGCGAGCAGGAGGGCGGCGCCGGTGAGGGCGAGGAGGATGCGGTCCTGCCCATGGCGGTGTCGGAGTCTCACTCGGCTCGCCTTCCTGTCGCTGGCTGTGTTTTGCCCGGTTTGCGGCTCACGCCCTGTGCCCGTCCTGCAGGCGTCACCTTGGGATGTTGTGAAGACCTGTCCGGCGCCACGTTCGGAGGTCGCAAGGGCTTGTCGTGGCGCTCGGCTTCAGGGTGCCACCTGGCCGAGGCGATGTCGACCCGGCTCTGACCGACCGAAGCGCCCTCCCTGGCGAGAAGTCTCAGTTGTTCCGCCAGCTGGTGGGCTGGCGGCCTCCCGTCGGCCATCACGACGCGATGCCAGGCCGTGCCGTCCCCTCGCCGGGCTAGCACCTGTCCGACGGACCGCGGCGATCCCGACCCGAGGTAAGTCGCCACGTCGCCGTACGTCATCACTTGGCCGGCCGGGATGCTCGCCACCACTTCGAGCACCGCGTCGGCGAAGGTGATCGGCTGGCGGGCGCCGGGCGGCACCACGCCGGGCGGCATGCCTCCCGCCGGACCGCCGCCGGCCGCCAGGTGGCGTCCGGTCACGTGTCCCACCAGATCGTGACTACCTCCCGGCTCTCCTCCAGAAGGAGCGCGGCGATCTCCCCGTCACGCTCGGACCCGACGCACAGCCTCCGCCTTGCGAGCGCCACCCTGGCTGCCCGGTCCTCGTCGCTCTCTTCGTGCTTGCGCGCCGATCGCTCCATCCGGGCGGGAATTCCCATCGCCCGGATCACGTCGTAGGCGTCGTCGGCCGTCGGTCCGTTCGGTCGCTCGAGGCCGTGGATTGCGAGCCAGAGCGGCTTCATGCTCGTGAGCGGGTGAGTCGCCGTGATCTCCATCACGACGCGGCGCGTGGCGTGATCGGACAGCGCACTGACGAACTCGATGATGTCGGGCACGTTGTAGAGGACGTGGTTGCAGACAACGACGTCGGCTGCCTGCACGTCGGGTGCCGCGTTGGGCCAGCGGCCGAGAACCGTCCGTACCGTGTAGCCCCGCTCCTCCGCCAGTCGACGGAAGGCGGCGAGCATAGCCTCGCGCTCGTCGAGCGCTGTGATCTGCGCCGCCGCCCCGCCGAGCGGCAGGCTTGCCGCCCCCGCCCCCGCTCCGACGTCGAGCACGGTTCCCCTGCCTGCGAGTCCGTCGAGTACCTCGAGTGACCTGCGGGAGGACGTGCTGAGGGGCTCCTCGGCAACCTCGTAGCGGGCGCTGCGCTCCCAGATCTCCGTCGGGAAGCTCCAGGGCGGCTCGGGCGCCAAAGCCAGGATCTCGTCCGGGATCGCCCACTGTGACAGCTCGTCGGCCCAGCGGTCAGCACGAAGGAGAGCCGTATGGTCAGTCATCTCGCCCACGCCCCGCTTCTTATCAGGTTGAAAGGCCGGACTCGCCGGTCTCCGCCGGATCACGAGCCGCCTGTGCGGGCACCGTGGCCGTGGCGGCCCGGCCGCCAGGCATCTCCGGTGCCCGCACAGGGCTCCGGTTCGAGCTACTTCTTCACGTGGACGGCGACGTGCAGGAAGATGTTGCCTGACTGCGTGAGCCCGCCACCGGAGTGGTTGTAGATCCCGTAGGTGTTCCAGGCGATGGTGTTCTTCTTCACGGTGACGTCGATCACCTTGTGGGTGCCACCGTTGTCCACGAGGACGCCGGTCGTGAGGGAGTCGCCCGTTCCCGGGTCGCCTGTGAGGTTGTTCGTACCGATCCAGTTGCCCGTGATCACGTTGCCGGACACGTCGGTGAGCGGTGCGTGCTGGTGGATGGTGACGCCGGAAAGCCCGTTGCCCACGATCTCGTTGCCGGTCACCTTGTTGTTGTAGGCGGCGCCGCCCGCTACGGCGGAGGCGAAGACAATGCCTGCCCCCTCTCCGAGGGTGCCGTTCGAGATGATCATGTTGCCGCTGATCGTGTTGTCGAAAGTGCCGCCTTTCGTCGGCTGCGGGACACCCTTGCTCGAGAGGGCCGCGGGGTTGTGGCTGACGACGGTCACTCCGCAGTCGTAGAGGTTGTCCTCGACGAGGTTGCCGCTGATCGTGTTGTCGAAGTTGGGGCCGAACTCGTCGGTGAGGAGGATGCCGCCGGAGTTGAACATGGACCTGTTGCCTGCGATCAACGAGTCATGACTCGACAGGAGGTGGATGCCCTCTCCGCAGTCGCCCGGAACGTGGCCCTGTGGCGAGCACTCGAACCAGCCGCTGCTCGCGCCGCCGTTGTCGTTGTGCACGACGACGTTGTGCTTGATAGTGATCTTCTGGGCGGCGACGGCAAGGATGCCCTCGCCGAGCGCCCCCGTCACTTTGAAGCCGGACACGCTGGCACTACCGGCGGCGAAGAAGGTCACGCCGTTGTCGAGGCCCTTCGCGTTGATGATCGCCTGGTAGATCTCGCCGTTCGCGGCGCGGGGCGAGGGATCGACGAATATTTCCACCGCATCGTCAAGTGAAGTCGCAGCGTTCGTGCCGGTCGGCATGGGATTGGCCCGCGCCAGCAGCTTGCCACCCGGCGGGGTTCCGCTGACCACCGCGACGAACAGATCGCGTCGGCTGCCGCCAACCCAGAACTTCGCCGTGTGTGGCGCGAGGGTGGGAGGAGGGGTATTGGCGCAAAAACCGACCATTTCGTCCGCGCCCGCCCATTGGCCGCGCCGCACCGCGCCGGTCATAGACGGCGCCGCCATGAAAGGCAGTCGCACCTGAGGCACGGCATATTGCGGCGCCATCGCGGCCCAACCTCCCGCTGGGAAAATCGCTCCGCTTGCCATCACCGGCAAAGCGACACAAAGAATCCGCCAACGATTCAACATTTGATTTTCCCTTTCTTACCTGTCCTGCAAATGGAGGGCCGGGGCATGACTGGAAGCCCCGCCGCCGGCAAGTCCGCCGAAGGTCGCCGTGGGCGACTAAACTACTCCGCCTCCGTGCGGACCGGGGGCTATGTACACGGCGCGGCGAAGCCGCAACCAAAA
>JAJYVX010000111.1 GCA_021791795.1 Actinomycetes bacterium
AACGCGTCAAGGGGCCTCGGTCCCGTGGCGGCGATCGGCGTGGCCGTCGCCATGTTGACGATGCTCTCGCTGCTGCCCGCACTCCTCGTTGTCGCAGGGCGCTGGATCTTCTGGCCGGCTGTTCCTCGATCGGGATCCTCCGAGCCGACGTTGACCGGCCCGTGGGCAAAGGTCGCAAGCGCCATCGGGCGGCGACCGCGGCCGGTGTGGATCGTGGCGGCGGCCGCGCTCGCTCTCATGGCGGCGGGAATGACCACTCTCCACGCCACGGGGTTGACGAACAGACAGTCGTACCGGGGCACTCCCGCTGCCGTCGTCGGCGAGGACGTGCTCGCTCGCCACTTCCCCGGAGGCGTCGGCAGTCCCGTGATAGTCCTCGCCGATGCAAGTTCCTTCGCCCCGGTGCAGCGAGCCCTCCGGACGACGCCGGGAGTCGCAGCCGTCTCACCGCCGCTGTTCGCGAACGGCAGGGTCTTCCTGCAGGGGACTCTCGCGTCCGCTCCGGACAGCAGCACGGCCTATGAGGTCGTGGATCAGCTCCGGACGCGGCTTCACGCCATCTCCGGAGCGCACGCGCTCGTCGGCGGTGCCACCGCCGTCAACCTCGACGCTCAGCGTGCTGCAGCGCACGACCGGTACCTCATCATCCCGATAGTGCTGCTGGTCGTGATCCTGATCCTGGCCCTGCTGCTGCGGGCGGTCCTCGCGCCCCTCGTTCTCATCGCGACCGTGGTGCTGTCGTTCTTCGCGGCACTCGGGGTCAGCGCGCTCTTCTACACACACGTCTTCGGCTTCGCAGGTGCTGACTCCGCCCTACCGCTCTACGCCTTCGTCTTCCTCGTGGCTCTGGGCATCGACTACAACATCTTCCTCATGACCCGCGTCCGGGAGGAGGCGCGGCGCGAGGGGACGGGCGTCGGCTCGCTGCGGGCGCTCGCGGCGACCGGTGGGGTGATCACGTCGGCCGGTTTCGTCCTTGCGGGGACGTTCGCGATGATGGCCACGCTGCCGCTCACGACGTTCACCGAGATCGGCTTTGCGGTCGCGTTCGGCGTGCTGCTCGACACGATCGTCGTGCGGTCGGTGCTCGTGACATCGCTCAACTTGGAGCTCGGTGATCGGATCTGGTGGCCCAGCCGCCTGCGCAAGGGGCCCGAGCGTTACGGCGAAGTGCGCGAATTGAGGGGAGTCGTCGAAAGGGGCGGCGAGGGCGTCGGTGACGACTGGCAGAACAGGCAGGCAGGGCGACGATGACGAGGACTCCCCGCGGGCACCGGCTGCTCCCGCACACGGCGGATTGCATCATCGAGGCGTGGGGGCCGGACCGGGCGGCCTGTGTGAGCGAAGCACTCGAGGCGCTGGTCGAGGAGTTCGCCGAGATCGAAGACCCCCCCTCGACAAGGCTCCTACCTCTCAGCTCCGGTCCCGGCGGTGCCGAGGAAGTGCTCGTCTCGGTCCTCGAGGAGGTGATCTACACCCTCGACGTGTTCTCGGTCATCCCGGTGAGGTTCCACTTGTGCGACACCGCCGGCGGAGGCGTCAGCGGCGACATGGAGGTCATCCCGGTGAGCGAGGCGCGCATCGTCTGACCTGCGCCGAAGGCTGTCTCCTACCACGGGCTGGAGATGACCGGCGACGGGGACGGTTGGACGTGCCGAGTCCTCGTGGACGTGTGAGAGCGCACCCGTTGCTGGAGCCGGTGCCGGAGACGGCTGACCGCTTTCGGCTCGATCCCAGCGGTGCCATGCGGGTCCCGGGCATCGTCTTCGCCTCGGAGTCCCTGCTCGCCTCCTTCGAGGACGAGACGCTCACCCAGGTTGCGAACGTGGCCACTCTCCCCGGCATCGTCGAGGCGTCCTATGCCATGCCCGACGCGCACTGGGGCTACGGATTCCCGATCGGTGGCGTGGCCGCGACGGACGTGGAGCGGAACGGTGTGATCTCGCCGGGCGGGGTAGGTTTCGACATCTCCTGCGGCGTGAGGCTGCTCGTCGCTCCTCTCACGACCGACGAGATCAGGGGGCGGCTGCCGGCGGTCATGGACGCTCTGTCGGCCATGGTGCCTCGCGGCCTCGGGCGGGGAGGCGTCTGGCACCTGAGCAGCGAGCGCGAGCTCGAGGCCGTGCTACGGGACGGGGCCGTGGCGGCCGTGCACGCAGGGCTCGGCGACGCCTCCGATCTCGAGAGCTGCGAGGACGGCGGTCGCATGGCGGGTGCAGATCCCGCACAGGTGTCCGAGCGCGCCCGGCAACGAGGTCTCGCGCAGGTGGGCAGTCTCGGTGCGGGAAACCACTTCCTCGAGGTGCAGTCCGTCGAGCACGTCTTCGACGAGGAGATCGCAGCTGAGCTCGGGCTCCAGGTCTCGGGCGTATGCGTCATGATCCACTGCGGATCGCGGGGGCTCGGGCACCAGATCTGCTCTGACCACGTGCGGACGATGCTCGGCGCGATGCCCCGCTACGGGCTCGCCGTGCCTGACCCCCAGCTCGCATGCGCGCCGGTGAGGTCGCCCGAGGGCGAGGCATACCTCGGGGCGATGGCCGCGGCTGCCAACTACGGCCGTGCCAACCGCCAGGCGCTCTCCGCAGCTGTCCGGCGGGCGTTCGAGCAGGTGCTCGGCACCGGCAACCTCCAGCTGGCCTACGACGTCTCGCACAACATCGCCAAACTCGAGCATCACGCCGTCGGTGACGAGCGCCGGCTGCTCTGCGTGCACCGCAAGGGAGCCACCCTCGCCTTGCCGCCGGGGCACGAGGACCTGCCCGCGCGCTTTGCCACCACCGGTCAGCCGGTCCTAGTCCCCGGCTCCATGGGCACCGCCTCTCACGTGATGGTGGGCGTCGAGGGAGGTGGCGCGTTCTCTTCGACCTGCCACGGAGCCGGGCGGTCGATGAGCCGGCATGCCGCTTCGCGCCGCGTCCGGGGGAGCGAGCTGCGCCGGGATCTGGCGGCCGCCGGTATCGAGGTCAGGGCTGAATCCGACCGCGGACTGGCCGAGGAGGCACCGCTCGCCTACAAGGACGTCGACGAGGTGGTCGCGATCTGCGAGCGGGCCGGCCTTGCGCGCCGAGTGGCCCGGCTGCGCCCGCTCGGTGTCGTGAAGGGCTGAACCGAAACAGAGCCGCCCCGCCGGACCTCCGCGAGGAACCGCCCCGCGAACAGACCCCCTGAGCCCAGGTCGAGGGGTCCGTTCGCGGGGCGGTTCGCCCGTCACGGCTGAACCGCGCCAGTGCCCCGGTGGCCGGGACGGCCGGCCATCTGGAAAAGTGACGGCGTGAGCTGAGAGAGCGGGCTTTCGGCGGAGACGATCCGGTTCGCCCTTCGGGACGTCGAGGGCCGTGTGACGGTCGACTACTCGGTCAACCACGACCCGGAACGCTGGGGATTCGGCCTGCCCGGTCCCGACATCCCCTTCGAGATCGCCCGCGGCTTCCCGGTCATCGAGGCGCGGGTCGCCTTCCCGCGTGACGGCTATGCCGCCCTGCTCGGCTGGGTGCAGGTGGTCGCCCACGAGGTCCTCGTGGAGGGCGAGCCCGGGAAGACGGTCTGGGTGGCGCCCGACATCGCGCCACAGTCCCGGGAGGCCAACACCCCGTACCTCGCCTTCGGCATCGATCCGGTGCTCTTCGACGCCCCCGCCTCCACGGAGAGGAACCTGCACTGGAGGGCAAGGACGTTCCTCACGTTCACCCCGGACTGCCTCATGACGCCGGTGGTCGAGCCCCTCTGCGGCTTTCGCTGGGGCTACGTGGCCGCCGACGGTGCCGTCACGCCGGTTGAGCTTGTGCCCTCGACCCGGGCCGACTGGACGGAGGCGCGCCGGGTGCTCCGCCTGCGCTTGCCTACCTGGACGTTCGGCGGTGCCGACTGGACCCCACCGCCGTTCGAGTCGTGAGCCCGCCGGAGGAGCCGCCGTGCACGAGCGGTCGCCGTGAGTGGCATCATGCCCTGAGTGGATGTGTCGATCCCGGCTCCGGACGGCAGCGTACCGGCGTGGCTGTCCGTCCCGGCGGGCGTCGGGCCGTGGCCCGGCGTCGTGGTCATCCACGACGCCCTCGGGATGACGAGAGATCTCGTCAACCAGGCCGACTGGCTTTCGCGCGAGGGCTACCTCGCTCTTGCTCCCGACCTGTTCCAAGGGCGAAACGCAGCCCTCTGCATGATCTCCGTCATGCACGACGTACGGACGCGGCGCGGGCGATCCTTCGAGATCGTCGAAGCAGCCCGGGCGTTCCTGCACGGCCGCGGCGACTGCACCGGCAAGGCCGGAGTGATCGGGTTCTGCATGGGCGGGGGCCTCGCGCTGATGTGCGCACCGGGGCGCGGCTTCGAAGCCGTCGGCGTCAATTACGGGACCGCACCGAAGAGCGCCTACACAGTCGAGTTCCTCGAGAAGTCGTGTCCCGTCGTCGCCAGCTACGGGGCAAGGGACGTGTCCCTGCGGAAAGCTGCCGACCGCCTCGAGAAAGCGCTCAGCGCGGCCGGCGTCGACCACGACGTGAAGGAGTACCCCGGCGCGGGCCACGCGTTCATGAACGACCACGAGGGGACGGGTGACAAGGCGCCGCTGTTCCTCGCGATCATGGGGAAGCTCGTACCGGGCCTCGGCTACCGGGAGGGCGACGCGATCGACGCGCGCCGGCGGATCGTCGCCTTCTTCGATCGCCACCTGAAGACGACGGCGTGAGCCTGGGGCGGTTCGGGAGGCGACACCAGCGGAGTCCGCTTGCCTCCGCCGGCGGACAGGCGCACCGGCGCTATCTCAGAGCCTGCAGTAGAGACGCGACGGGCTGACGAACACCGCCGTCCGGCGCTCCTCTCGCATCACCCTGTCGTAGGTGTCCCAGTCGTCGTGCGTACCTCCCGCTGCCGAGAAGATCTCCCTCAAGAGCAGTCGGAGGCGCTCTGGGTCCACGCCGGGTGCGGGGTCGTCGGGTCCGACGAGCGAGGCCGAGCCTTCGACGGTGGCCCACTGCCAGCCGGCGCGCACGACGACGGCGACGGTGGGGTCGGCACGGAGATAGGAGAGCTTGTGTGTTCGGCCCGCCGAGACGAAGGCGACGCTCTTCGCGCCCGTGACGGGATGCGGCATCACGCCGGCGTTGACGACGGTTGCGTGCGGGGTGCCGTCAGCTCGCCGGGCGACGATGACGCTCAGACCGTTGTCGAGAGGGACGAGCTCCTCGAAAGGCGAGAGATCCAACATGTTGCCTCCTTGCGGCGCGTGGCTCGTGGTCCGCCGGCCGCCGCCGCTCCGGCTCCCCTCGGCGGATCGCCGTCACTCTGGGTTGACAGGTCGTGCTGGCTTGTCGGGCTCCCACCGGACGGTTGACAGTACCGGCGGTCCCCGAGCCCGGCAAACACCCGCAGGCGCGGCCTGCCCGGAGCACCGAGCCGGCATCCACTTTGGCGTCGTTATCAGGACGTGAGCAGACTTCCCCTGCTGGCCTCGTCTACCCGATCCGCGAGCGGTCGGCAGCCGAGGCTCCGCGCGATGGTCCGCGCCTCCTCGAGTGCCTCGTCGCGCCCCGCTTGCTCCCTCGAGCGGCGGAGCGTGCCGGCGACGGCGACGAGACCATGGGCGAGCTCGTAAGGGTTGCTGAGCTCGCGCAGCGCCCCGACGGCGTCCGACAGCCCGTCGGCCACGTCGTTCCCGGCCGCGGCCTCCCCGAGCGCCTTGACCAGGCCCCGACTCGCCCTCAACAGGGGCGGTAGATGCCCGGCAGGCTGAGGTTCGAGCACGGAGAGGAGCTCGCGGACCGATTGCGCGTCGCCGAGGCGTCGCGCCGCCCGAGCTGCGAGCGGCCAGGCCCAGCGGAGGTGCTCATGGCCTATCCCGATGGCTCCGCTCATGCCGACGACCTCCCGTGCACGGGAGAGAGCGTCTTCGAAGCGGCCGTCGGCGTCGGCGATGACCGCCTCGAGAAGTGCGATCCCTGCCTGTGCCTGGACCTCCTCGCTCGAGCTCGCCCGAGCAGCCAGGCTTGCCGACAACTGCGAGGCGCGTCCGGTGTCTCCGCGAAGAGCGAGGAGAAGGCCGCGCTGCCAGTCGACGATCTCGTCGTCGAGGCGGTCCTCCTCGGCCGCCTCCTCGAGCAGTACGTCGGCCACACCCCACTCGCCGAGCTCGAGGAGTGGCAACGCGATGTTGACGATCGCGTACGCAAGATCACCGCGCCGACCTGTGCGCCGGGTGTGGTCGGCCGCGACCCTGGCGATCTCGATGGCAGCCCGGGGGTCGTTCACCGCGAGCGCCTCGGCAAGGTTCAGCTGGGCGAGGCCCGTCATACCGGAGTCGCCGGCCCGCTCGTAGAGCCGGGCGGCGGCTTCGTAGTTGACGACCGACTCCAGATAGCGGTTGGTGAAGAAGGCGACAGTCCCCTTCGTTATGAAGGCTCCTGCGACCTTCCTCTCCGCGACGCCGAGCGCCTGCCCGAGAGCGAGGACCTCGTCGGCCAGCTTGTCCGCCGCCGCGAGGTCGCCGGCGAAGACCTCGAGGGACGAGAGCTCGTCGACCGCCTCGATCGTGTCCTCGTCAGGCTCCGGCCGGAGGACAGCGAGCGCGCCCACGAGCTCGCGGCGTGCGGCGGCGTACTTGCCGAGCCGCCGGAGCGCGGCGGCTCGGAGCGCCACGGCACGCGCCGCGTCACGGCTGTCACCGAGGCTCGTCCAGAGGCGCTCGGCCGCCTCGGCGTAGGAGAGGGCCGCCTCCGGCTCGCCGTCGTCGTGGCTCGCGCGTGACGCCTTCTCGAGCAAGCGCGCTGACTGCTCAGGCGGAGAGATGCCGGCCGCCGCGGCATAGTTCGCCGCCGCACGACCCAAGGCACCGGACCGCTCCGCGCGATTCCCGGCACGGATGAGGAAGGTGAGGGCTTCGGCCGTCATCTCGGCCGCGTTCTCAGCCTGCGGTTCCGCACCGCGGGCGTCCAGGTAATGGCGCGCGATCACCTCGGCTATCTCTTCGCCCTCGTTGGCGAAGCTCGAACGGAGATGGGACGCCACCGCGAGATGCCGAGCTCTCCGCTCCTTCTTCGACAACGTCTGGTAGGCGACTTGGCGCAACATCTCCTGGCTGAAGCGATATGCGCCGCGCTGGGGCGAGAGCGGGTCGGACGAGACCTCGAGGACGTCACGGCGCACCAGATCGGCCAGGCCGGCCGCGACGGCGGCCTCGTCCCGATCGGAGATGGCGAGGAGCGACTCCTTCGAGAACGTCGTTCCGAGCACGCTCGCGTGCCCCACGAGGGCGCGTACCTGGGGATCGAGGGCGTCCAGCCGGGCGGCGAGCAACGAGTGGAGGTTGTCCGGCACCATGAGCGTCCCGACATCGCCTACGAGCCGGTAACCGTCTGCGCCATTCAAGAGAACGCCGCGGTCGATGAGCGAGCGGACGGTCTCGACGGCGAAGAGGGGGATGCCCTCGGCATGTGCGGTCATGGCATCGAGCGGTCCTGGCGGTACTCCGGGGATGAGCGAGCGGAGGAGCGTGCCCATGGAGACGTCGTCGAGCGGGTCGAGCGACAAGGTCGAGCGGTTCCTCCCGACGCCGTAGCCGGCGTCGATCCGCTGCAGCCCCGGGCGGGCGAAGAAGACGACGAAGATCGGCAGGTTCCGCGACCAGTCGACGAGATGGTCGAAGAAGTCGAGGAGGCTGTCGTCGGCGTGCTGCGCGTCCTCGACGAGCATCACGACCGGTGCGACCGCGGCGAGACGCTCGAAGAAGAGGCGCCAGCCGGCGAACAGCTCGTCCCGCTCGAGGAGGACCTTGGTGTCCCCTGGGTAGGCCAGCCCGAGGAGTCGGGCGAGTCGGAGCCCGACGTAGCTGCGCTCCTCGGCGTCGGCGACGAATCGGACCATGCCCTCGGCGAGCTTTGCGCTCGCTACCTCGGTCGTGTCCTCCTCGGCGATCCCGAACCGGTGGCGAACGATCTCGGACAGTGCCCAGAACGTCACGCCGTCTCCGTAGCTGAGGCAATGGCCGCGGTGCCAGAGCACCGTGTCGGCGAGGCCGTCGACGTACTTGTCGAGCTCCCAACCGAGCCGGGACTTTCCCACCCCAGCCGGTCCGAAGACGACGACGAGGCGCGGCGCGCGGCGCTCGGCGGAGGCGTGGAAGAGCTCCTTCAGGGTCCGGAGCTCGGCACCACGGCCCGTGAAGGGGGCGTCGAGGCCATGTCGCGTGCTGCCGCCCACCCGCGACATCACACTCACGGCTCGGAAGAGCGCCTGCGGGCTGTCCTTTCCCTTCAGCTCGTGCACGCCCTCCTCCGCGAAGGCGATCGCGCTCTCGCAAAGGCGGCGCGTCGGGTCGTCCACGAAGACCGTGCCGGCCCGTGCAGCGCCTTGGATGCGCGACGCCGTGTTGACGGCGTCGCCCGCCACCATTCCTTCGCCCGGCGCCCCGATCATGACTGCGACCTCGCCTGTCACGACCCCCGCACGAGCAGAGAGTCCCTCCGCCCCCACCTCCTCGCCGAGGACGCCCACACCGGCAACGAGGTCGAGTGCCGCGCGGACGGCCCGCTCGGTGTCACCCTCCTCCGCAACGGGAGTCCCCCACACCGCCATGACGGCGTCGCCGATGAACTTCTCGACGACTCCTCCGTAGCGGGCCACGATCGTGCGAGCGACCTCGAAATACCTCGACAACATGGAACGCACGTCTTCGGGATCCCGCGACTGCGCGAGCGAGGTGAAGCCGACCAAGTCCGCGAAGAGCACCGAGCAGACCCGCCGCTCGGCGACGGGCTGGCCCCCCGGATGTGCCGGATCCTGCAGAGGGCCACTGGAGGCCGCCCCGCTCAGGTGGAGAGCCGCACCGCACCTGCCGCAGAACCTCGCCGTCGGGTCGACCGGCCGGCCACACGAGGCGCACACGAGGCTCAGCGGCGATCCGCAATTGGTGCAGAACGAGTTCTCGGGACCTGCCGCTTCCCCGCAGGCGCCACAGCGAGGCATGTTTCCTGACCCTCCTCGACCAGGGACCGAGAATACCTGGCGGGAGGCAGGGTCAAGGAGCGGGCCGGCAGGGTGGGAGGACGCCACGCTGTGAGCGCCCGCTCATCTCCCCGGAGACGCCCAGGCCGACACGAAGAGCTTGCTCGCACCCGATTCGCGGTCGAAGGTGCGCCGCTCGATGCGTCCGATGTCCCCGCCATAGACGTGGATGCCGACGCATGGGATATCGGAGTTGCAGCTCACCTGATGGATGTCCCGGTCGCCGCCGCAACACACGGTTACGTCACCCGGCGACCATACGTTGCTCTCCGTCGCCTCCAGGGGACCGGAAAGGCCGCTCGGGCCGGCGTCGCCCTTGTAGTGCACCTCCTTCTCGAGGCCCTGGTAGATGCCCACCACACCCCAGACACCGTGGTCGTGTATCGGAGTCCTCTGCCCCACCGCCCACACGGCAGCAGCGATGGAGAAGCCTCCGTCGGATGCGACATGAAGCGGGTACATGAGGTAGTGCTCGCTGCTCGGGATCGTGACAGCCGCCTCGAGCGTCGCGCCCGAGGCGAGCCAGTCCCGAAGCACCGCCGCGACCTGGCCGGGCACGGTGTCTGGGTGACCCGGGTCGACCATCACCGCCTCGATGCTCCTTACGAGGTCATCAATCACCAGTCCACTCACTCTCGCCGTCCCGAGCCGGATCGGCCACGCGGAGACTCTCGGTGCAACAGGACATGCTCTCCGAATTGAAGCACGGCGATCTCTCCGGCATCGGATCGCGTGCGGGATACTTGCGGCCCATGAGCACCGACGCCGAGAGGGGACCGCTGTTCGGCTCCAGCCTCGAGGCGTTTTCCGTGATTGCATTCCGATGGGTGTGGTCGGCGGCGCTGTCGGGAAACTCGGGACGTTTCGCCGTGATCTTCGTCGCCGGCTGGGAGGCGTACCGCCTGGGCGGGCACTCTGCCCTCTGGCCGGGCCTCGTGAGCTTCCTGCTGCTCGTTCCGACGATGCTGTTCGGGCTCGTCTCGGGGAG
>JAJYVX010000112.1 GCA_021791795.1 Actinomycetes bacterium
CGTGATCACCGACGAGCCGCTCACCGAGTACCTGCCCGTGCAGCGCAAACCCGAAGCCGGGCGGGACCCTTCCGAGGCACCCATCGTCACGCAGTACGAGATGCACGGGGTGGAGGAGCTCGGCCTGTTGAAGATGGACTTCCTCGGGTTGCGGAACCTGTCCGTCATCGAGATGGCGCTCGACCTCATCGAGGAGACCACCGGGGAGCGGCTCGACATCGACTCGATACCGCTTGACGACGAGGCGACCTTCGAGATGCTCCGCAAGGCCGACTCGATCGGCGTCTTCCAGCTCGAGGGCACGGCTATGCGCCAGACGCTCCGGGCCCTCGCTCCGACCTCTTTCAACGACGTGGCCGCGCTCGTCGCCCTTTACCGGCCCGGGCCCATGGCGGCGAACATGCACCGCGACTACCCGGAGCTGAAGAACGGGCGCAAGCAGGTGAGCTATGTGCACCCGGACATGGAATCCATCCTCGGGGACACCTACGGGCTGATGCTCTACCAGGAGTCGATGATGCGGGTCGCCCAGCGCTTCGCCGGCTACAGCCTCGAGGAGGCGGACAACCTGCGGAAGGCCTGCGGCAAGAAGGACCGCAAGCTCATCGCCGCCGAGCGAGAGAAATTCGTGAAGGGCTGCATCTCCGAGGGATACGGCGAGGAGCTTGGGACACGGCTCTTCGACATCATCGAGCCTTTCGCCGACTATGCCTTCAACAAGTCCCACGCCTTCGGCTACGGCTTCGTCGCCTACCAGACGGCTTGGCTCAAGGCGAACCACCCGGTCGAGTACCTGGCTGCCCTGCTCACTTCCGTGAAGGACGACAAGGACAGGGCGGCGGTGTACCTCTCGGAGTGTCGTTCGCTCGGCATTGAGGTCCGCGTGCCGGACGTGAACGGCTCGGTGTCGAACTTCTCGGCAAGGCCGGCGGAGAAGGCCATCGTCTTCGGGCTCTCGGCCGTGCGTAACGTGGGCGAGGCCATCGTCGAGCAGGTCGTGCGTGAGCGCGGGGCGAACGGCCCGTTCGCCGACTTCTACGACTTCTGCCAGCGGGTCGATCCGTCTGTGCTCAACAAGCGGGCGGTCGAGTCCTTGGTCAAAGCCGGTGCGTTCGACTCTCTCGGGCACCCGCGGCGGGGTCTCTGCACGGTGTTCGAGGACGTCGTCGACCGGACGCTCGCGAAGAGACGGGAGGAGGAGCTGGGCATCTCCACCCTGTTCTCCCTCCTCGAGGACGCCTCGGGAGACGGCCCGGGTGGCTACGACTCGTCGAGGGTGCCGATCCCAGACGTCGAGTTCGAGAAGCTCGAGAGGCTCGCCTTCGAGAAGGAGATGCTCGGCCTCTATGTGAGCGACCACCCTCTCCTCGGTCTCGAAGCGGCTCTGCGGCGCGTCGCCGAGCGGAGCGTGCGCGACGTCCTCGACTCGAGCTCCCTCGGCGGCGCCGACGAGGGCGGCTCGGTGGTGCTCGGAGCGGTGACGACGGGAGGCGTCGTGACCGGCCTCTCGACCCGCTACACCAAGCGAGGCGACCGCATGGCCACATTCACCCTGGAGGACCTGGACGCGGCGATCGAGGTCATGGTCTTCCCGAAGACCATGACCGAGTACGGAGCCATGCTCGAGGAGGACGCGGTCGTCGTCGTGCGGGGTCGGGTCGACACCCGCGACGAGCAGCCGAAGCTCATCGCCATGGAGATCACGCGCCACGAGCTCGCCCCGTCCGATCCGAGCGCGCCGGTCGAGGTGACGCTCCCCATCCACCGCCTCACCGACTCGATGGTCCGGCAGCTGAAGGAGCTGGTCTCCGACCACCCGGGCCCCTGTCCCGTGCACCTCAGGGTCGGGGAGAAGGTGCTCCGGCTCCCGCCCCAGTTCAACGTCGAGCCGCGCGGTGGCATCATCGGAGCGCTGAAGGAGCTCTTCGGCACGGGCGCGGTAGCGACCTGAGCGATCGCCAGCCGTCCGCCTGAGGCTGCTGGCCCCTCGACCCTTCGCCTCCCGGCCGCCTCCTCTCGACGGGGGGGCGCCGTGGCGGGTGCCCCGCCCCATCCAATAGACTGGCAGCCAGTCCGGAGCGTGCCCGCCAGCCCGGTGATGCACGTTGCCGGCGCCGCCGCAGGCGGAGGCTGGGTCGCCTCAGCGACCGATGTTTCGCCCGGTGGGGTTGAGACACGGAGCGATTCAGGAGCACGAGAGGGATATGGCCATCGGCACGGAAGTCGTCACCAAGGACTGCACGGCGCTGACGGACTCCGAGTTGGCTGAGATGGCCGACTTGTCGAACGGCTCCAGGGCGGGATTCGGCATCGGCTTCCTCTCCAAGCAGCGGGAGGAGTGGGTGCTCGTGACCCACGCCCGCGAGGAGGGCAAGCTGCGTGGCTATGCCATGTCGACTCTCGAGCGGATCGGCGGCACTCCGAGCCTGCTCATCGGGCTCGCCTCCTACACACGCACCCGTGGCTCGGCAAGCGCGCTCGACGCCGTGATGCACGACCTCTACCGGCGCGCCGTGCTCGCCTTCCCGGACGAAGACGTGCTCGTCGGGACGAGGATCGCGTCGCCGTCCGGCTACCGGGCTTTCGCCGGGCTCGAGGACGTGGTGCCCCGGCCGGAGCACAAGGCAACCGGGGAGGAGAGGGCCTGGGGCCGCCGCCTGGCGAAGCGGTTCGGCCTCGAGGCACAACTCGAGGACCGGAGCTTCGTGATCAAAGGTGACGGCGACCTCACCGGCCTCCTCGACTACGAGCCCACCAAGGAGCCGAGGGAGGCAGCTGCCTACAAGGAGTGCTTCGAGCTCCTGGACCTGGAGGGGCGGGACACCCTCGTCTGCTTCGGCTGGGCGATGGCCGAGGTTCTTGCCGAGGGGACGCTGCCCGCCTAGCACTCGGGCATCCACCACCACCTCGGCACGAGGGGCAACACTTGCCGGCCATGCGGCTGGCGGTGGTGCTCGGTGCTGGTGGCCTCGTCGGTGTCGCCCACCACGTCGGTGTGCTCCGGGCGCTCGAGGACGAGGGGGGTCTCTGCGAACGCTCGGTCGATCTCGTGGTCGGCACGTCGGCGGGAAGCGCCGTGGCCGCCTACCTTCGCAGCGGCTTCACGACCGATGACCTCCTCGCGCGTTCGGAGGACCTGAAGGAGGCCGCTTTGTGGCTCGTCTCGGCCGGACCGCTCGAGACGCTCCGACACGGCGTCGGCTCGGCGTACATGGTCGCCCGCACGGCCGTCCGGGTCCCATCGGTGCTCTCGCTGCCGCCGGCGCCGCTGTTGAGGCGTGCCTTCCCAGCCGGGCTGGCGACCATGGGCAGAGGTCCGAGCATTCTCGACAGGGAACTGCCCGGTTCCTGGCCCGAGCAGAAGCTGTGGCTCGTGGCCTACGACGTCGTGTCACGGCGCCGGGTCGTGCTCGGCCGCCCCGGCGGCCCTCACCTCCCGCTGGCCGCTGCCGTGCGAGCCTCATGCGCTATACCCGGTGTCTTCGCTCCGGTGCGCGCCGGCGGGTGCGTGCTCGTGGACGGAGGAGCGTGGTCCCTCACCAATGTCGACCTCGCGGCCATCGGAGACTGCAGCGAGGTCGTCTGCGTGGCGCCGTTGGCCTACGACCTCGGGGATCCGCCTGCTCCTGGCGAGCGGCTCCTTCGTGCGGTGGCGACCCGCAGGCTCTGGAGGTCTGTCGCCCGCCTGAGGCGTCAGGGCACGAAGGTCGTCGTCCTCGCACCGGGCCGTCGCGAGTCGGCCGTACACGGCTACAACTTCATGCGCTCGGGCCGTCTCGAGGACGTGGCGACGGTCGCCTACGAGGAGACCGTGGAGAAGCTGCGGACCGGCCGTCCCGGGCGGGAGCTGGCGAAGCTGACCGCGGTGTCCGCGAGGCGCCCGGGCGGCCAGAGCTTCAGCGCCGTGGCGGCTCGCTGATCGCGCCCAGCACGACCTTCGGCACCTGACCGCCTCGCGGCGCGCCGAAGCCGACGACGAGCAGACGGGGTACGGCTGCTCCCGGACCGTGCCGCCTCCTCCGGGAGGAGCGGTGTGTGCGACCGTCGCCTGTCCGGCTCGTCGCATCCTCGGGGCGACCGTGCAGGGGGAGGGCATGCTTGCGGTCGCCGAGGGAGAACTGGCACCAGGGACCCGTCGGCCCGTTGCCGAAACGGGGCCTGTGGTCGGGCTCGACCAGGACGACCGAGGGACGGTCTCCCTCGAGGTCGGAGTAGGCGACCGAGGGCCCGAGCGATCCGAGCAGCGGTGCGGCGGGTGAGCGGGTCACCAGCTTGCCGAGGAGCTGGCGTACCGCCCGGCGGCGCGGCGCGCCGAGCCCCGCGATGCTTCCGGGGGCTATGCCGACGGCTTCCGGCCGCGACGGGTCGAACGGCTCGGAGCTGTCGTCGATCACGAACGAGACCGTGCTGAGCGACGGCCCGAGGTCTAATGGCGCGCCGTGCGCCACCGAAGAGGCGAGGGGGCGGAGCAGAGCACCGCTGTCCACGTCGACCGCCACCCACTCCGGCCCCGACGCGAGGACGAGACACCTGAGGGTCGTCCCGGGCTGGACCGGCCGCAGCGATCCCGGACGGAAGCGCCGGGCGGCCGGGAGCTGAATGACTCGAGCCATGGCGGACATGATGGCAGCATCAGACCGACAGCGCGGCGTCGATCTCCCTCTGCAACTCCTCGACCGAGCGGGCGGGCAGCCGGCACTCGCCGAACCGGCACACGTACGCAGCTCCGGCGGGTCTGTCGCGAAGCAACGGGATGGGCTCTGCTGCTTCCGCCGGTTCCGCGTGGCGTCCGGACGCCGGCGGCTGTCCCCTCTCGTCCGCAGGCGATGGCGAACCACCGGGCCTCTGCCAGGCAAGCACGATCCTCGGCTCGAAGCGCGAGGCGACCGCGTCGACGAGGTCGGCCCGGTCGCCCGTGACCGCGACGTCGATGGTTCCGTACCCGGTGAGCTCAGCCGCCCGGAGCAGCTCAGGAGCGGCCGTTGGAGCCCGGTGCAGGAGGAGGGCCCCGGCGCTGACCAGCCGCTCGGCGGCGGCGAAGAGATCCTCGCGCCCGGAAACGGCGGCGAGCCTCGCGAGAGCCACCGCCGCGGTGGAGCCCGCGGCCGGAGTCACGTTGTCCGTCATCTCTTTCGGGCGCACGACGAGGGAAGGGGCGTCGCTCCCTGTGGTGAAGAGGCCGCCCTCCTCATCGTCCTCGAACAGGTCGAGCAGCTGCTCGGCGAGCTCCACGGCCTTGTCGAACCAGCGTGCTTCTCCGGTCAGCTGCCCCACCCGTGTGAAGGCGTCGATCATGCAGGCCACGTCGGCGGCGAACCCGAGGATCTCCCGCCCGGCTCCGGAGGAGGACAAGGGCCGGACCCGCAGCACGCGGCCGTCGTCCGGGCGGCGAAGCTCGGTGTCGAGGGTCTCGGCGATCGCCACCGCGGCGGCCTCCCAGGCCGGCTCGCCGAGGACGAGAGCTGCCTCGGCGAGCGTCGAGCACATCATGGCGTTCCACTCGGCGAGTACCTTGGCGTCGCGGCCCGGCCGTTCCCTCTTCGCCCGGGCGTCGAAGAGCCGCCGGCGTGCCTCCTCGAGCTCGCCCGGCCGTATGAGGTCGCCTCGCACGGGACGATGCAGCACGTTGCGGCCCTCGAAGTTGCCTCGGTCGGTCACGCCCCACCAAAAAGATGCCGTCTTTGCGAGAGTGGCTCCGAGGAACTCGTCGAGCTCGTCCCTCGTCCAGAGGTAGAAGCGGCCCTCCTCTCCCTCTGAGTCGGCGTCCTCGCTCGAGGCGATGCCGCCGTCGAGCGAGAGGTCGCGCAGCACGTACGCCATGAGCTCGGAGAGGACCTGTCGCCAGCGGATGTCTCCCGTGCACTGCCAGGCATGCAGGTAGACGCGGCCGATAAGCGCCTGGTCGTAGAGCATCTTCTCGAAATGCGGCACGAGCCACTCCCGATCCACCGAGTAACGGGCAAAACCCCCCCCGAGGTGGTCCCATATCCCTCCGGACGCCATGGATTCGAGAGCGTCCACCACCACGTCTACGGGCGCGGGGTCGAGATCGCCCGCCATGCCGGACACGTGAGCTCTGAGGAGCAGGTCGAGGAAGAGAGGCTGAGGGAACTTCGGGGCGGTGCCGAAGCCGCCGTGGGCAGGGTCGGCCAGCTCTACCAAATGGCTTGCGGCTCGCGCGACCGCGTTCGCTACGAGCTCACGGCCGGGGACGACCGCCTGTCCCGCCCGGGCAGCCCTCTCCGGCCGCACGGCCGTGACGGAGAGCCTCTGCCGGCGGGCCACCGCCGCGGCCAGGGAGTCGGCTTGGGCGAGCACGTCGTCGCGACGGGTCGCCCAGGCGTCGGACACTGCCGCGAGCACCTGGCGGAACGAGGGCGATCCATGCCTTGGCCTGTCCGGGAAGTACGTGCCGGCGAAGAAGGGCTTGCCCTCAGCGGTCGTGAAGACGCTCATCGGCCAGCCTCCGCCGCCCGTGGCGGCTTGCACGGCCTCCATGTAGATCGAGTCGACGTCCGGCCTCTCCTCCCGGTCGACCTTGACAGAGACGACCGTCTCGTTCATCTGTGCCGCGGTGGCCTCGTCGGCGAACGACTCGTGCGCCATGACGTGGCACCAGTGACAGGAGGAGTAGCCGATGGAGAGGAACACCGGCCGTTCCAGCTCACGTGCACGATCGAAGGCCTCGTCGCCGAACGGGTACCAGTCGACGGGGTCAGCCGCGTGCTGCAGCAGGTAGGGACTCGTCTCGGCGGCGAGCCTGTTCTCCGGCATCGGACGAATCTACGGCAGAGGTTCGTGGATGCGCCGCGGCGTCTCGGTATCATCCCTCAACCACGCCCGGAGGGATCCGGCCAGATTCCGGGCCCGCACACCGGAGGCAGCTCGCATGCCCACGATCGAGTACGAGGTTCTCGCGAAGAGCACGGCCGGTCCGACCACGGCTGACGACGAAGGCGACCTGCTCGAGGAGGAAGCTCTCGTCGAGGAGATCTCGATCGACGGGATGTGCGGGGTCTACTGAGCCCGAGCCCGCCGGCCGATCCTCCCGACCACCGCACTCCGCCGAGGCGAGCCCTTGCCTGAGACTGCAAAGGTCGCCCGCCGCCGCGAGCGGTTCGGCACCCTCGCCTACGACTACGGCGCGCGTCGCCTCACGTTCGTCCGCAGGCGGGAGCGAGACCTGCCTTCGCTGCCCGACGCGCTCTCGCGCGGACTCGACGCCCCCATCTGCCTCACCTGGGAGCTCACCTATGGCTGCAACCTGTCGTGCACGCACTGCCTTTCGAGCTCCGGTCGCCGTGATCCCGGCGAGCTGACCACGCAAGAGGCCGTCGGGTTCCTCGACGAGCTCGAGAGGATGAGGGTCTTCTACGTGAACATCGGCGGCGGCGAGCCGACGCTCCGCCCCGACTTCGCAGATCTCGTCGAATACGCCGTCTCCCATGGCATCGGGGTGAAGTTCTCGACGAACGGGACGACGATGACGAGAGGGAGGGCGACCCGATACGCCGGGATGGACTACCTCGACATCCAGGTGAGCATCGACGGAGCCTGCCCGGCGACGAACGATCCGGTGCGCGGCGCCGGCTCGTTTGCCGCGGCTACGAGGGCGATGGAGCGGCTCGCGGCCGCAGGTTTCGGAGCCTTCAAGGTGAGCGTCGTGGTGACGCGGCTCAACGCGGGCGAGCTCGAGAGCCTGTGGAGGCTGGCGCACGGCTACGGCGCTGTGCTGAGGATCACACGGCTGCGCCCCTCGGGCCGTGGGGCGCAGTCATGGGACCGGCTCCGGCCCACGCAGGCACAGCTCCGAGATGTCCACCGCTTCCTCTCTGACCACCCCGACGTGCTCACCGGTGACTCCTTCTTCCACCTCGGGCCGCTCGGGCGCGAGCCTCTCGCCGGTCTCAACACCTGCGGGGCCGGCCGCGTGGTGTGTCTCGTCGACCCGGTCGGCGACGTCTACGCCTGTCCCTTCGTCATGCACCCGGAGTTCAGGGCGGGGAACGTCCGCATGCGGGGCGGTTTTTCGGGCATCTGGCAGGACTCCGAGCTGTTCGGCCGGTTGCGCGAGCCGGCCGAGGGGGGTGAGTGCGCCTCGTGCTCCGGGTTCGACTCGTGCCGAGGCGGCTGCATGGCGGCCAAGTTCTTCACCGGCCTGCCGCTCGACGGTCCCGATCCGGAATGCGTCTTCGGGCACGGAGAAGCGACTCTCGCCACAAGCGCGGCAGCTCCGCCGCGCAGCGCACCTGGGCACGACGTGTCAGGGCGCCCCGTTCCGGTGGCGTTCGGCTCCCGCCGGTCGCCGGCGTGACGACCGGGGCACAGGCTCGGCGCTTCGAGTCGTTGACCTCGACCGCCAGGCTCGGCAGGCTGGCGGCACCGAGCGCCGTCGTCTTCGGGCCCCACGAGACGAACCTCTGCCACAACAGGCGCCTCTCGGCCCGGCACGTCGCCTACTACAGGCGCCGCGCCGCAGGTGGCGCCGGTGTGATCGTCACCGAGGAGGCGTCGGTGCACGAGTCGGACTGGCCCTACGAGCGGGCACCGCTCGCAAGACAGTGTGCAGAGGGTTGGCGGGACGTCGCGGCCGCATGCCACGCCGAGGGGAGCATCGTCGTCGCCGCGCTCGGTCATGCAGGCAGCCAGGGCTCGAGCGCATACCACCAGCGTGAGCTCTGGGGCGCCTCGAGCATCCCCGACGTCGTCACCCGCGAGGTGCCGAAGGAGATGGAGCGGGCCGACCTAGGTGCCGTCGTTGGTGCCTTCGGGGACGCGGCCGCCCTCGCCGTCTCGACCGGCTGCGACGGCGTCGAGGTGAACGCCGGGCAGTGGAGCCTCCTGCGCCAGTTCTGCTCGGCGCTCTCGAACGCCCGGAGCGACGAGTACGGGGCCGAGCGGGCGCTCCTCTTGCGCGAGGTCCTCGCCGAAGTGCGCCGGCGGGCGGGCGGAGCGGTCGTCGGTCTGCGTTTCTCGTGTGACGAGCTCGCCCCGTGGGCCGGCCTTCTGCCGGAGGCGGCCGCGTCGGTGCTGAGCTCGCTCGAGTCCGGCGGGCTGTTCGACTACGTCACCGTGGTGCGCGGCTCGGCATACGGCACGGGGGAGACCCGGCCCGACGGCCACACGGCCGAGGCCTTCAACCGGCAGGCGGTCGCCACCGTGCGAGGGCGCCTCGGCGCGCCGACCGCGCTCGTCGCGCAGGGATCGATCGTCGACCCGGAGCTGGCCGAAGAGATGCTGTCGGCAGGCGAGGCCGACCTCGTCGAGATGACGAGGGCGCTCATCGCGGATGCCGACCTCGTTGCGAAGTGCAGGCGATCCGAACCGCACCTGGTCCGGCCGTGCGTCCTCTGCAACCAGGCTTGCCAGGTGCGGGACCCGAGGAACCCCGTCATCTCCTGCACGCTCGACCCCCACGCCGGCCACGAGTGGAGCCTGCGCGACCCGCTCGGGGAGCCGGGCCGGCATGCCGGCGAGCCGTGCGAGCGGCCGGACCCCCTCGCGACTGACCGGCCGGGCGAGCGGCCCGATCGGCTCCTCGTCGTCGGCGCCGGGCCGGCCGGGCTCGAGTGCGCCCGCTTCGCCGCACTCGACGGCTTCGCCGTCACCGTGCTCGAGCGGGAGGACTCGTGCTGCAGCGGCCTCAGGGCCGTCTCCCGCCTACCCGGGAGGCACCGGTTCGGGCTGTTTGCAAGCTGGCTCGAAGATGAGTGCCGGCGCCTCGGGGTGACGGTCGTCCTCGGTCACGAGGCGACCGTGGAGGAGCTCGACGCCCACGACGGCCCGGTCGTCGTGGCTACCGGCTCGCGCGCCGGGCGCGTCTCCTACGAGGTGCTCGGTTCCGGCGCCGTGGAGAGCGCGGCCGATCTCCTGGCGGCGTCCCTCCCGCCGACGGATGGCCGCCCGGAGGGCGGTGGCGTCGCCGTC
>JAJYVX010000113.1 GCA_021791795.1 Actinomycetes bacterium
GCCGGGCTCGAGCAGGTGGCGGGTCCGGCCGTCGTCCACGAGCGTCGTGAGCCCGCCGCCGTCGGCGGCGACCACGGGCGTGCCACAAGCCGCCGCCTCGAGTGCGACGAGACCGAACGACTCGGATCTCGAGGGGACGACGCAGACGTCGGCCGCCCGATAGAACGTCGAGAGGAGCTCGTGGCGCTGAGGCGGCCAGAACGAGACGGCGTCGCCAAGCCGGTTCCTTGCGACAAGGGCGTGTATCTCCGCGAGCTCGGCTGCACCCCGTGGCCCGCTCGGGCCGCCGACTATGGCAAGCCGGGCCTCGGCTACGCCCGAATCCCGCAGCGCTATGAGGGCGCGTACCGCGACGTCGGCTCCCTTGAGCGGTTGTATCCGACCGACGAACAACAGCAGAGGTCCGTCGGGCTCGATACCGAGGGCACGGCGGGCGAAGAGGCGGTCGCCGGGCGAGAACAGGGCATGGTCGACCCCGAGTGGTACGACCTCTACGAGGGACCGGTCGGCGTCGTACAGCTCGACGAGCTGCTCCACCTCGACCGAACAGGAGGCTAGCAACACGTCCGAGCACCCGATGACGGCTGCTTCGGCCGCTGCGCGGCGGGTGCCCTCCGAAGCCTCCACCTCCTCGGGCGACGCCTCGGCCTTGACGCGGTCGAGGGTGTGGAAGGTCGAGACGAGGGGCAGGTCGAGGCGGTGCTTGATCGTGTGACCGGCAAGGCCCGACAGCCAGTAGTTGGCATGGACGGCGCCCGCCGGCTCATCCTCGGGGTTGTCGCGACCGTGGCCGGGCATGCGACGGCGGGGCACCGCACCGGTCATGTGGGCGGCGACGTTGTCGGCGAACTCCTCGACGTGCAGGTGGAGCTGCTCCTTCGCAACGGGTGCGGGCGGGCCGGCGTCGACGAAGTGGACCTCGAAGCCGGGTTCGACGAACACGCTCGCCGGCTCCTCGAGGCTCGTGCGCCTCGTGTACACGTCGCAGTACATGCCCGCGCGGGCGAGTGCGGACGAGAGCTCTCGCACGTACACGTTCATCCCGCCACCGTCGCCCGTGCCCGGTTGGGCGAGCGGCGAGGTGTGGAGCGAGAGAACAGCCAGCCGACGCATGACCGAGAGACTAGTGACGGGTTGAGGCGCGCCCTCAGTCGGCGGCGGGGGAACCTCTGCCGGCGGACGCACCCGGACCGAAGGGGTCGCCGGAATCGTGCGGAGCGTCGCCGTCTCGCACGCCCGCGCCGTCCTCCCGGCGGTGCTCGGCGCGAAAGGACATGTAGATCCTGATGAGGGTGTCCTTCTGCACGTCGTCGATGTCCGGGGTGGCGAGGATGGCCGAGACGAGATCGGGCGACTCCCGGTCGGCCTCGAGGATCCCCGCACGCACGTAGAGCGTCTCGGCCGATATCCGCAACGCTTTCGCTATCTGCTGGAGTATCTCGGCGGACGGCTTGCGGAGCCCGCGCTCGATCTGGCTCAGGTAGGGGTTCGAGATGCCGGCGATCTCAGACAGCCGGCGGAGTGAGAGCTTGGCCGTCTCGCGCTGTTGCCGGATGAAGTCGCCGAGGTCGCCCCAGCGATCGGGGATCTCTCTCACGGCTGCCTCATCTCTCTTCGCCGGCGGGCACGGTCCCGGTTGCTCGACACAAGGCGCCGGTGCCCCAGGTGATGCCTTTCGCCCAGCTCAGGCCAGCAGGCTGTCGCTGCTCGCCTGTCCGGACCGGTAACGCTCGACGATCGACGCCTGGAGCTCGTCGATGCGCGCGTGGAGCCGCTTGCGCAGGTCCGACAGCGTCGCCTCGTTCTCTGTGAGGCGCGCCCTCACGGTCGCGAGCTCCTCGTCGCTGAACGTTCCGAGGCTCGCGCCGGGGAGCGCGCCCCCCGGGAGCGACGTCTCGACGAGCTCGGAGGAGAGCGCCTCTCCGATCAGCTCGTCGATCACCTCGTCCGACGACTCATCCCAGGCGTCTCCGATGCTGGTCACGAGGGAGAGGTGGGCCGGCTGACCGACGGCGCGCGAGTCCTTCGGTGCCGTGCCGGCGCCACCGACGCTCTCGGCAGGTACCGCGCCTTCGCGCGACATGGCGGGACCGCGGGTGAGGATGGCCGGCAGGTCCTCGACCAGCCTTGTGAGATCTCCGCGGGAGCCCGAGGAACGCAGGGAGGCCTCCGCACCCACGAGGTCGAGCTCGCCCTGCAGGATCCTGCGCAGGTACGAGATGACCACCTCGGCGCGCAGGCACTCGTCACGCCGCGCCCTTAGGTCGGCGAGCGAGGCTTCCTCCATGCCGGCAGCGAACTCGGGCGCCAGCAGGCGGTCGACGTCTTCTCTGCGCAGAGCCATCCGCCTGAAAGGTTAGTGCGCCCGGGGCAACCGAGAGGATCCCCGGCCGCCGCGGCATGTCCGGCGCCTGCCGTACCTCGTCACGACCCTCCCGAGGACGAGCGACGAAGGGACAGGGCCGAAGTGGCGGCTGTCGCGGCTCGCACCCTCGTTGTCGCCCTCGACGCGGACCGCTCCGTACTCGAGGCCGACTACGCGTTTCACGAGATGTCGCTCCTCGTCGTCGGGGTCGCGCAGGGCGATCGTGTCGCCTACGGCCACCTGACGCGTCTTCCGGATCACGACGCGGTCCCCGGGCGCCAGCTCCGGGAGCATCGACACGCCTTCGATCTCGAGGCGCGTGTACATCCTCCGGCCGACGAGCACCGTTCCTGCCGCCCACGACCCGACGAGAATGCCGGCGACGAGCTTCGTCAGCCACGGCCGGTCTCTCATGGCCCGCAGGTAAGGTGAGCCCGACTTGCTTGGAGAACGACTGAGGAGGCTACACATGCACTTCACGGCGCAAATCGCCAGGATCCTTGACCGTTTCTCGGACCCGCGCACCGCGTTCGCTCACTGCGACCTGCCCTGCGGCGTGTACGACCCTGCACAGGCGCGGATCGAGGCGGAGTCGGTCAAGGCGTGCATGGAGAAGTTCAACGGATCCGACGACGCAGTGTTCCGCGAGAGGGCCGTCTTCATCAAGGAGGAGCGCGCGGAGCTCGTGAAACATCACCTCTGGGTGCTCTGGACCGACTACTTCAAGCCGGACCACCTGTCGAAGTACCCGGAGCTGCACGACCTCTTCTGGAAGGCGACGAAGGCGGCCGGAGAGTCGAAGAAGACCAACGACACGGCCGTGGCCGACAGGATGCTCGAGAGCATCGGCGAGATCGACCGCATCTTCTGGGAGACGAAGAAGGCCTGAGCCCCTCGGGCCGGCTCCCCGTGCCCCGCGCAAGAAGTCCGATCGGGGGGCGCACCGTCTCAGCGTCCGCCTCCTGAGACGGGGGGCAGCACCGCGACCTCGTCGTCGTCGCCTACGGGATCGGATCTCGAAGCCTCCTCGCCGTTCAGCCAGACGGTGCTCGCTTCGATGACGCGGGCGAGTTGGTCCCCGAAGCGGGCCACCGCGCCTTCGAGGACCTCTTTCACCGTCCGCCCGGGCACGTCAGCTTCGCGAACCCCGGCGGCCTCGCGCGCCTGGGCGAAGAAGCGGACCCTGCTCAAGGCTTCGGCTCTCCTGTGACTCCTGCCGCCGCGCACCCGTCGCAGCGGCGGACGAGCGGGTCTCGCGCTAAGAGGGTGTCGGGGAGAGTGGAGCCACATATCTCGCAGCACGCGTAGCTGCCGTCGTCGAGGCGCCCGAGGGCGGCCGTGACGTCGGCGAGAGTCCGCTCGATCCGCGCGAGTGCCTCCCCCGGCCGGTACGACGTCGTCGCGCCCCGGTGCTCGCGGTGCTCTTCTCCTTGCTCCGCCGGCGGGTCGGTGCTCACCCGTTCGAGGGTAGACGCTCCCGGGCAGGGCAGAGCGAAGCACTTCACGGCCCAGTTCAACGGGCACGTGGGACCCGATGGTCGCGTGGGGACTAGAACGGTGGGGTGCCAATCGCAACGATCAACCCTGCCACCGGAGAGACGCTCGAGACCTTCGAGCCGCACGACGACGCCGAAGTCGAGCGCCGCCTCGCCCTCGCGGACGCCGCCGCGAAGACCTTCAGGCACACCTCCTTCGCCGAGCGTGCTTCGCTTCTCAACCGGGCCGCCGACCTCATCGACGAGGACGTCGAGGAGCTCAGCCGCACGATGACCCTCGAGATGGGCAAGCCCGTCGCACAGGCCCGGGCCGAGGCGAAGAAGTGCGCCGGCGGGCTGCGCTGGTTCGCGGAGCACGCCGAAGGACTGCTCGTGGACGAAGAGTTCCCGGGCACGGCGGCGAAGCGATCGTTCGTGACCTACCAGCCGATCGGCACCGTGCTCGCGGTCATGCCGTGGAACTTCCCCATGTGGCAGGTGATCCGTTTCGCCGCTCCCGCGGTCATGCTCGGCAACGTCGGCCTCCTGAAACACGCCTCGAACGTCCCGCGGACAGCTCTTCACCTCGAGGACCTCTTCACCCGCGCCGGTGCCCCGGAGGGCGTGTTCCAGACACTCCTCATCGGCTCCGGCAAGGTGGAGGCCCTGCTCCGCGACGACCGGGTGAAGGCCGCGACGCTCACCGGGAGCGAAGGGGCCGGGCGCGCCGTGGCCTCTGTGGCGGGCTCCGAGATCAAAAAGACGGTTCTCGAGCTCGGCGGGTCCGATCCCTTCATCGTCATGCCGTCCGCCGACATGGAGAGAGCCGTCGAGATCGGCGTGCGCGCGCGGATGCAGAACAACGGGCAGTCCTGCATCTGTGCCAAGCGCTTCATCCTGCA
Organism: Actinomycetes bacterium; assembly: GCA_021791795.1. Classification (GTDB taxonomy): domain Bacteria; phylum Actinomycetota; class Acidimicrobiia; order Acidimicrobiales; family Bog-793; genus JAKATT01. The sequence goes on from JAJYVX010000113.1 coordinate 4,743, forward strand.
CGAGGGCATCGCCGAGGAGTACGAGGAACGCTACGCCTCCGCGATGGCCAAGCTCGCAACCGGAGACCCCCTCGACGAGAGCAACGACCTCGGCCCGCTCGCAACCGCCTCCGGCCGGGACGAGGTCGCCGAGCAGGTCGAGGATGCGAAGGCAAAGGGGGCACGCGTGCTCGTCGGCGGCGCGGCGATCGACGGGCCGGGCTGGTACTACTCCGCGACGGCCCTCACCGGGATCACGCCGGAGATGCGCGTCTACCGGGACGAGGTCTTCGGCCCGGTGACGACGTTCTTCCACGCGGCCGACATCGACGAGGCCATCGCCATCGCGAACGACAGCCCGTTCGGGCTCGGTTCGAACGCCTGGACACGGGACGAGAGCGAGCAGAAGAAGCTCATCGCCGAGCTCGAGGCGGGCATGGTCTTCATCAACTGGATGGTGACCTCGTACTACGACCTGCCCTTCGGAGGGGTGAAGCGCTCCGGATACGGCCGTGAGCTCGCAGGACCCGGGATAAGGGAGTTCGCGAACACGAAGACCGTCTGGGTTGACTGAGCTCCCGGATGCCGGACGAACCGGGCTGGAGGCGCCTGTCCGGCGTGAGGTCGCTTCGGCGGTGTCTGGCCGCAGGCCCCCGTGGCTCAGGCCCCCCGTGGCTCGGGCCCCCCTGGCTCAGGCACGTCCGAAGTCGTCCTCGAGCCTCTCGATGTCGTCCTCACCGAAGTATTCGCCGTGCTGTACCTCGATGAACACGAGGTCGGCGTCGCCCGTGTTCTCCACCCGGTGAGCGGTGCCGACCGCGATGTCGACGGCCTGCCCTGGGGCGACCTCGGTCGCCTCGCCGTCGAGAGTGACGAGACCGCTCCCACTGACGACGAACCAGTGCTCGGCCCGCCGCTCGTGCCGCTGATAGCTCAACCTTCGCCCGGGTAGCACGACGAGGCGCTTCACCTTGTGGTCGTCGGCATCGTCGAGCACGGTGAAGCTGCCCCACGGCCGCGCGTCGTGCTCGTGTGCCGCGCCGAAATTGGTCTCCGTCACAGGGTGCATTCTGGCTCAGCCGGCCACCTCCGTCGGTTACAGCCGCGCACCCTCGGCTCCCCCGCTTCATATGGAGCGCCGCCGCGGTGGTGCTCAGCTCTCAGGAGGCGTCGAGCCAGCTCCTCCATGCGGCGACGACATCCACGTCGGCTGCCGACCAGACGAGGCGTTCGACCGCGTCGAGCATCTCGGTGACGACATGCTCGCGTGAGGCGACGGCGGCGACCTCGATATAGGCACGCTGGTGGATGTCCTGATGGTCCACCTCGCCTATCGCCACCCGGTACCGCTTCCTCGACGCCTCGAGTATCGGCTTGAGCGCCGCTCTCTTCTCCTTGAGGGAGCGTGCAGTGGGGATGAGCAACTCGACGTGCATCACGCCAACCATCGCTCGAGACGGTAGCGACGTCCCGGGAGGGCAGCGACGCCGGTACAACGTCGTGCGGGAAGGAGAGCGAACGAAGGAGGCGTCATGGCGGACGAGACCTTGGACGAGGAGGCAGGGGTCCCGCTCGATCCCGAACACGAGCACGTGGGCGCCGTGTGGGACAGAGACTCCGGTCTGAGGGCGGTGATAGCCATCCACTCGACGGCACTCGGACCTTCCCTCGGTGGGACGCGCTATCGCCCGTACCCCTCGTTCGCCGCCGCCATGAGCGACGTCCTCAGGCTCTCGAGAGCCATGAGCTACAAAGCGGCCCTCGCCGGGCTGGCGCTCGGAGGCGGCAAGGCCGTGATCATCGGCGACCCGGCGGCGAAGAGCGAGGCGCTTCTGCGGGCGTACGCGAAGTTCCTCGACAGCTTCGAAGGCAGGTACCTGACGGCAGAGGATGTCGGCACCTCCCAAGCCGACATGGACTACCTCGGGCGGTTCAGCGAGTTCGTCACCGGCCGCTCCCGCTCCCTCGGCGGTTCGGGCGACCCGAGCCCGATCACGGCTTTCGGCGTGGTGCGAGCGATGGAGGCGGCCGCGGACTCGGTGCTCGGCGGGAACGGCCTCGAGGGCGCCCACGTCGCGATCAACGGGGTAGGCAAGGTCGGCCACGCCCTCGCCCTGCTCTGCCACGAGCGGAAGGCGCATCTCACCATCGCCGACGTGTCGGACGAGGCGCTGCGCGGCGTCCTTGCCGAAGTCCCGGCCGACGTGTCGGACCCCGAGAAGATCCACCAGGTGGCATGCGACGTGTACGCCCCCTGTGCGCTCGGAGGGGCTCTCAACGATCACACGGTGCCGGAGCTCTCGTGCCGCGTCGTCTGCGGTGCGGCCAACAACCAGCTCTCCCGACCCGACGTCGAGCCCGCGCTCGCCGCGCGGGGCATCACGTACGTACCCGACTACCTCGCGAACGCGGGAGGGATCATCAACATCGCCTACGAACCCGGCGGCTACGACGAGTCGACAGCGCGTGAGCACGTGAGCCGGATCTACGACACGACGCGCTTGCTCCTCGAGCGCGCCTTTCAGTCGGGCGAGCACCTCTCCGTGCTCGCCGACCGCACGGCCGAGGAGCGCATCAGGAAAGCCAGGGCGTCCCGCTCGTCCCGCTAGCAGGCCCGCCCTGGCGGTACCTCCGCCTCCGCGCCCGCCCCGAGGCCAAAGTGCGTCCCTCCTGCCTGTAGCCTGGATGGACGCGGACGCGTCGGGCCGAGCTCGATGCCCGGGACACCGCACTGAGAGGTGGCACACCCAGAATGGCGAACAGCGGCGACAGGCGCCGTCCGGATGATGGATCCGACGGCGACGAGGGCGAAGAGAGGCAGATCTCGTCTGCCGAGCAGCGCGCCCGTGAGCGGCTCGAGCGCCAGCGTGCTAGTGGTGGGCGCCAGACCGGCCGGGGACCGGCTCGAAGCGGTCGCCAGGGCGGCCAGCGCCAAGGCACCCGCACGGCGCCGGGTGGTGCAGGCGGCGGCTCGGGCAGGGCTCGCCAGCAGCAAGCCCGCTCCGGCAAGGGACCTGCTCCCCGCACGCAGGGTCGGGGCCGCGCCAGGCCATCGCGCTTCAGCAGCACGTCGCGTACCGCCGGGATATTCGGAGGCACGCTCGTCGTCCTCGCCGTGGTGATCATCGTCCTCGTCTCGACTCTCGGCAGCAGCAAGCCGAAGGCGAGCAAGGGGGCGGGCATCTCGCCATACCCCCCTCGGCCGGCGCCGGCCTCGGTGGTGAGCGGCCTCGAGAACGTGACCTCCTCGCAGCTCGAGGCGGCGGGCCTCGGCGGAGGCCAGGTGCTCTTCGTCAACGGCAAGACGGGCTCCGTGCAGCCCATCTCGGGGCAGAAGCCGCTCACGCAGGACGGCAAGCCCCTCATCGTCTACGTCGGCGCCGAGTACTGCCCCTACTGCGCAGCCACCAGGTGGGGCCTCGCCGTCGCGCTCGACAAGTTCGGCAGCTTCTCCGGCCTCCAGGTGACGGCATCGTCCCCGGTCGACATCGCGCCGAACACTCGCACGCTCACGTTCGCCAAAGCCAAGTACACGAGCAAGTACCTCGCGTTCTCCGCCACCGAGGAGCTCGGGAACAGCTGCAGCGCGGTCACCCCGAACACGGGCACGCCGCCTCCGCAGTACGTCTGCGCGGGGAACTACCCGGTCGTGGAGGCACCGACGAAGTTCGTGCAGGGCATCTACAACACCTACGACTCGGCCAAGTACTGGGGGGGCAGCGCCGGCAGCATCCCCTTCATCGACATGGGCAATCGCTACATCCAGGTCGGCTCGCCCTACGCCTCGGGACCGCCGGAGTCGCTCGCCGGGCTGTCCTGGGGTCAGATACTGGGCACCCTTTCGGCGCCGTCCGAACCGAACAGCCCCGGTCAGGCGATCCTCGGGCTCGCCAACCACTACATCGCGGCCTTCTGCTCGCTCATCTCGGGCAGCAAGCCCGCTATCTGCAGCCTCGCCTCCGTGAAGTCGGCGGCAGGTACGCTCTAGTCATGCGTCCGCTCGGCTGGCGGCCGGTCACGGCGTTCGTCCTCAGCCTGATCGGGCTCGGCCTCGCGGCGTTCCTCACCTGGGGTCACTACTTCGACCAGGCGGCCATCTCCCGGTCGTGCTCGATGACCTTCGGATCGGTCAGCCATGGCGTGATCAACTGCGGGGCGGTCACGACGAGCTCGTGGTCATCGATCTTCGGCGTCCCGGTCGCGCTCTACGGCCTCGTCTTCTTCGTCTTCATGACCGGCATCCTCTCGCCTGTCGCCTGGAGGTCGCCATCGCTCAACATCGCGAGGTTGCGGCTCGCCGCGAGCATCGCCGGCGTCGTCATGGTCGTGTACCTGGTCGGTGTCGAGGCGCTCGCCATCCATGCGATCTGCATCTACTGCACCGGCATCCACATCGCCATGTTCGCCATATTCCTCATCGTCGCCACCGGCTGGCAGGAGACCGGTTGGGCCCGCTTCGTCGATGCCTACGACGAGGAGGTCGCCCGGCAAGAGGAGCGGCGGGCGCGCGAGGAGGCTCGCGAGGAGGCGCTCGTCGTGAACGAGGCGGCGGCCAGCAGGCGCACGCCTCGCGCCTCTCGCAGCGAGCGGAAGCGCGTCGCGACGCGCCAGTAGCGTCGTGGCCTCCGGGCCGGATCGGCTCGCCGGAGATCGCGACCGCCGCCCGGTCCTCCCAGTGCCCGACGACACGGCGTGTCTCGCTCCTGGTGTAGGAACTTGGACCATCGCCTCTTAGGAATTACCTGAGGATGCCAGCCCCTCCCACCGCTTCTTACGCACCGCCATCGCCCCATGTCCTTGGGGACTACTCCTTGCTTGCAGACGGGCTACGCGCTGCGCTCGTCGGCCCCCGCGGCGACCTCGTCTGGATGTGCGCGCCGGAGTGGGACTCCGACGCCGTCTTCTCGGCGCTCATCGGGGGTGGCGGCAGCTACGGCGTCTGGCCGTCCGAGCCCTGGGTCGTCGGAAGCGGCTACTACGAGGAAGGGACGCTCATCTGGCGGAGTCGGTGGGTGACCGGCGGCGGCATCGTCGAGTGCCGCGAAGCTCTTGCCATGCCCGGCGACCGCCACCGGGCCGTCGTCCTCCGCCGGGTGGCGACGTTCGCCTCGCCGGTCACGATCGCCGTGAGGCTCGACCCGAGAGCCGAGTTCGGCCGCTTCGGGATGCGCGACGTCCGGGAGCGTGACGACCGCCT
>JAJYVX010000114.1 GCA_021791795.1 Actinomycetes bacterium
AGTCGGCCGTCGTGCGGCCGGCCAGAGCGGCCTCGAGCTCGGCTGTGAGCTCGTCTCGATGGGCGAGGCGCGAGGCATTGTCGGCGAAGCGCTCGTCGGCTGCCAGCCTCTCCACTCCGAGGACTGCGCAGGACCGGCGCCACAGGTCCTCCGATCCAGCACCGGCGAGCACGAGCCAGCCGTCGGCGGTCCGGAAGCCCCCGTAGGGGGCGAACGAGGGGGAGTGCGTGCCGAGCAGCCCGGGCACGGCGCCGGCCGCGAGGTAGCCGGCTGCGACGGTGCTCAGCCCCGCGAGAGAGAACTCGAGAAGTGAGGTGCTGACGTGGCGCCCGACACCCGTGCCGAGGCGCTCTGCATGCGCGGCCAGCAGGCCGGCCACACAAGTCATGCCGGCGCCGATGTCGAGCAGCGGAGCGCCGACCTTCACCGGTCCGCACTCCTCGGTCCCGGTGACGCTCATGATTCCCGTCTCGGCCTGCAGGATCAGGTCGAAACCGCCCTTGTCCGCGTCAGGACCGACATCTCCGTAGCCCGAGATTGACCCGTAGACGATGCTCGGATGGCGCTCGTGCACGGACTCGTAGTCCAACCCGTGGCGAGCGAGGCGGCCGGGCCGGGAGTTCTCGACGAAGAACGCCGAGGACCCGAGCAATCGCTCCATCACCTCACGCCCGTCCTCTTTCCGGAAGTCGACGACGACCGAGCGCTTGGCCGTGTTGAGCGAGCGGTACAGGGGCGAGTCCCCCCCCTTGGTGCTGGCACCTTGCGCACGGTAGGGATCTCCCTCCGCCGACTCCACCTTCACGACATCTGCGCCGAGGCCAGCAAGGACCATCGTGGCGTAGGAACCCGAAACGAAGCGGGTGAGATCGAGCACTCGGAGCCCGGACAAAGGGCCGGTCACAGGAGATCAGGCTCCCGGAACTCGCCGAATTCGTCGCGGAACACGCCTGCCATCTCTCCGAGCGTCGCACCGGCCCGTGCGGCGTCGAGGAGGCCAGGCATGACGTTCGAGCCGTTGCGCGTGTCCTCGCGGAGCCGCTCGAGGGTGCTGCGCACGAGAGCGGCGTCGCGCGCCTCGGTCCGCTTCGCGGTGCGCTCGATCTGCTTCTCACCCGACTCGGAGTCGAGGGCGAACAGTTGTGCGGGGTTGCCGGATGGCTCCTCGCAGTGGACGTTCACTCCCACCTTCGGCCGCTGCCCCGAGATGATCTCCCGCTCGTAGCGGTAGGCGGACTCAGCGATCCAACGTTGGGGGAGCCCCTCGGCGATGGCCGCCGCGGCACCGCCGGCACCGGCGACCTCGTCCATGATCTTCCGCGCGCCGGCCTCGAGGGCGTCGGTGAGGGCTTCGACATAGTAAGAACCGCCGAGCGGGTCCGCCGTGCGGGTGACGCCCGACTCGAGCGCGATGATCTGCTGCGTCCTCAGTGCCAGGGTCACAGCCTCCTCGCTCGGGATCTCGTAAGCCTCGTCGTAGCCCATCACATGGATCGACTGCGCGCCTCCGAGTACGGCACCGAGGCACTGGATCGTCGACCGGATCACGTTGTTGAGCGGCTGCTGCGCCGTGAGAGTCGCGCCGGAGTTGCCCGAGAAGAAGCGCAGCCTGGTCGAGGCCGGCTCCCTCGCCCCGTAGCCGGTTGCGATCGAGTGCCAGAGTCTTCTCGCGGCGCGTAGTTTCGCCACCTCTTCGAAGAGGTCGAGTGTCGTAGCGAAGTGGAACGACAGCCTGCCGGCGAACGAATCGAACTCGAGTCCTCTTCCGACGAGGAGATCGGCGTAGGCGACGGCGTTCGCCATCGTGAGACCGAGCTCCTGCACCGCGTCGCAGCCGGCCTCGCGCGCGTGGTAGCCGGTGATGGAGATGGGGTTGAACCTCGGCAGGTGCTGGGACGCGAACTCCACCACATCACCTACGAGACGGAGGGACGGGCCGGGCGGGTAGATGTACGTGTTGCGGGCGAGGAACTCCTTCAGGATGTCGTTCTGCAGCGTTCCCGTCAGGCGTGCGTGGTCGACACCCTGGCGCTCCGCCGCGACGAGGTAGGTGGCAAGGATGATCGGCGCCGTGGCGTTGATGGTGAAGTTCACGGACAGCTCGCCGAGTGGCAGGCCGTCGAAGAGGTCGGTCATGTCGTCCGCGGTGTCTATGGCGACGCCCACGCGGCCGACCTCGTCGCGGGCGAGTGGGTGGCACGAGTCGTAGCCGAGCTGGGTCGGAAGGTCGAACGCGACCGAAAGGGCCGTCTGGCCATTGGCGAGAAGGAATCGGAAGCGCCGGTTCGTCTCCTCCGCCGAGCCGAAGCCCGCGAACTGCCTCATGGTCCACAACCTGCCGCGGTACATGGACCGGTAAGGGCCACGCGTGAACGGCGCCTCGCCCGGCAGCCCGAGGCGATCGGACAACGATCCGAGCGCGGGGTCGAGGTCGCCTTCGGAGTAGACGGGCCTCACCTCGATGCCTGAATCGGTGCACCATCGCTGCTCGCCCGATGGGGTCACCGCCTCGCTCATCGCCGAGCCGCCGGCGCCTCGGGCGCTTGCGCCGCCGGAGAGGTCACGACGCCGCTCCGACCTCCTCGTCCGGCTCGTCGCCGAGCGCGAGCGCGGCGAAGGCGGCGTATGCCTTCGTCGCGAGCTCGATGTCCTCCACACTCAGATGCTCGTCCGGGCAGTAGACAGGAGGACCGCCAGGACCGAAGATCACCGTGGGTACGCGGCGCCCGAAGCTGGCAGTGTCGCCGAGCCAGTTCTCCACCACGAGCTCAGGCTCGCCGCCATCGCTCACGGACGAGACTGCCGCGGCCATGAGGCTCACGACTTTGCTGTCCGGGTCGGCCATGTAGCCCTCTTTGAGATCGGCGAGCTCGATGCTCGCTTCGAAGGAGGGGAGGCTCTGCCTTGCTTCTTCCAGGCAGCGCTCGATCTCCGCCCGCACCTCCTCGGGCGTGACGCCGGGCTGCGGCCGGCAGTCGACGCGGATGACGCACTCGTCGGGGATCATGGAGGGTCCGCCGGGCGCGAGCCCGCCGTAGACGCGGCCAGGCACGACGAAGGTCTCCGACCCGAAGAGGTCGACCACCTTCTGCGGCAGATCGGGCTCGTACTGGGAGCGGTCGAGGGCGAGGACGGCCTGCGCCGCGAGCACGTTGGCATTGACGGCGGCATGTTTGTGGCAGGTGTGGGCCGACCTCCCGACGCAGGTGACGTCGAAGTAGTAGCGACCGCGGTGCCCGATGCACACCCGGTTGTCGGTGAGCTCACCGAGGACGCAGAGGTCGGCCGGGTGGGAGTCGAAGTAGGCGATCGAGCCCTGCTGGTCCCCCATGTGATCCGAGACGGCGGCAAGCGCGAGCTTCCCCGAGCTCCCGACGCCGCTGCGGGCGAGCGCGTCGATCGCCACGATCTGGCAGGCGAGAGCCGCCTTCATGTCCATGACACCGTGCCCGTAGACGGCGCCGTCGATGAGCTCGCCGGAAAACGGCTCCGTGATGCGCCATCCCCGCGACACCGGTTTCGTGTCCATGTGGCCGGTCAAAACGACACAGGGACCCGGACCGAAGTCCACCGAACCGACGGCGTTCGGACGATCGGGCAGCACCGGTTCGAGCCCCGCGGCCTCGAAGCCGAGCTCTGACATGACCGATGCCAGCAACGCTGCGAGCTGGCCCTCTTCGCCAAGGACGCTCGGCACCTTGCAGACCTCTTGGACGAGCTCGACGGCCCGCTTCAAGTCGAGACTCTCCAGGACGGTGCCGATCCGGGTGTCGGCGTTGGCGAGCGTCATGCTGCTCCTTCCTCGCAGAGCGGCGACCGCCCCTCCTGCTGCTCCTGAACAACATCATACATCAGATATCGTGTCCACCTCATGGGCCGGCTGCTCCGGCCGTTCAGCTCGCGGCGGCGCCGGGCACAACCATGCGTCCGAGCACGGCACGGAATGCCTCGTTCGCCTTGGCGCAGACGAGCTCCTCGTCGACCGTCGTGAGGCGGCGCGACTCCATGACCACGCGCCCGTCGATGATCGAAGTGTCGACGCACCCGCCGTCGGCCGCGAACACGAGGTGCGAGTAGAGCTGGTCGGCGTGCTCGGGCAGCAGAGGAACGAAGGCCGGGCTCGACAGGTCGAGGAGGATGACGTCTGCCAGGCGGCCGGGTGCCAGCTGGCCGCCGTCATGTCCGAGTGCTCGCGCGCCGTTGCGGGTCGCCATGCGCAAGACGTCGGCCGGCTGCCCGAGACTGGCGTCCTGGCGGACGGCCCGGTGGATGATCGAGGCGAGCTTGATCGTCTGGAAGAGGTCTCTGCTGTTGTTGCACTCGGCGGCGTCGTGACCTAGACCGAGGTTGATGCCGGCCGCGAGCATCTCGGGCAGGCGCGCCACCCCGTTGCCGAGCTTGGCGTTGGAGCCGGGGTTGTGGGAGATGTGCGTGCCCGTCTCGGCCATGAGCCCGATCTCACGGTCCGAGAGCCAGACGCAGTGGGCCGCGATGCAGTCAGGACCGAGAACGCCGCAGTCGTAGGCGACCTCGGTCGGGCGACGCCCGAAGCGCTCGAGCGAGTTCTCGACCTCGGTCATCGACTCGTTCAGATGGATGTGGAACTTGATGCCGAGCTCGTCCGCAAGGGACCGGGCGTCGCGCAGGAGCTGCTCGCTCGCGAGGGGAAGCCACTCGATGCCGACGGCGACCTCGATCCTGCCACCGGCGGCGCCGTGAGTGGCCCTGTGCGCCTCCACGGTGTCCTCGAGGGTGTCGAGCCCGTGCTCGTCGTCGGCGATGTCGTTCGACAACACGGCGCGGATACCGATCTCCTCCGCCGCCCTTCCGAGACCGAGCAACCGGCGGTACATGTCGTTCACGGTCGTCACACCGCAACGGATCGACTCGCAGTAGCTTGCAAGCGCGGCCCAGTACGCCGTCTCGTCGTCGAGCGCGCGGATAGCCGGGTACCAGTAGGTGTCGAGGTACTCCCACAGAGGCAGGTGGTCGCTCCAGCCCTTTCCTATCGCCGTGTGGTAGTGCAGATCGACGAGGCCGGGCATGACCGCCTTTCCCGACGCGTCGATGGTCCGCCCGCTCCCCTCCTTCTTGCCTGCGCCCTCTCCCACGTAGACGATGCGGTTGCCCTCGATGACCACCATTCCACCGATGATCACGTCGTCGTTGTCGTTCAGGGTCATGACGATCCCGTTTTCGATGGTGATGCGTTCGGCCGTTTGCTGCATGCGATCGTCCTTATCTCGCTCGAGGCTCGCCACTCGGCTCGCCGTTGGGTCCGAGACCGCAGAGGGTCTCCTCACGGTTCGTGCAGGACATGCTCGATCCTCCCCCGCCCGGAGGCGGCCCGCCGATGCGGTTGGCGCGCTCGTCGCAGCCGCGTCCAACCGGCGTCATGCGGTCTTCCTCCGGGACTCCTCGACGAGCTCGACGAGGAGTCCCCCGAATGCGGAGGGGTGGATGAACGCCACCCGCGTGCCCCCGCCGCCTGGTCGGGCGGTCGAGTCGACGAGCCTCACGCCCTCGCCCGAGAGCCACGCGACCGCCCGGTCGATGTCCGCCACCTCGAAGGCCACGTGGTGAAGCGCCGGCCCTCGCCGGGCGAGGAAGTCGTCGATCACCCCCGGGCCGGTCGCCTCGAGCGTCTGGACGAAAGAGCTGTCGGCTCTGAACATCCGCTCGACGAAGCCAGGGCCCTCTTCTTCGACCGCGCAGGCGAGACCGAGGACCTCGCCGAGCGACCGCACGACCGTGTCATCCGAATGGGCGAACGCCACGTGATGGATGCGCCGGATCCCCACGGGGCTGCTCTCCCCCATGACTATGTGCCGGCGAGCGGTGGCGTGAGCTCCGCGAGCGGAGTGTCCTCTGGCGGGGCGGTTGCCTTCTGCCGTCCGAGATCGACTGCCCGGAGCACGTAGTACACGCCGAGGGTGACGACGAAACCGACGTAGAACGACAGGTCGGTGCCGTCGAGCGCCTTCGCCACCGGCCCTTCGATCAACTCGGTGTTCATGAAAGGCACCATGGCGCCGAAGCCGACCAGCAGGGCTACGAGTGCAGACCAGCCGCTCTCGAGGTTGCGGAATTCCAGGGACTCCTTGAGGGCCCTCAACGAAAGGCCGTGCTCCCGGTACGTCCAGTCGATCATGACCACAGCGGCGAACGGGGCGACCCAGTAGCCGGTGAAGAGGAGGAGGTTCTCGAACTTGGCGGCGGTGGTGCCCGAGTGCATCCACATGATCAGGCCGAAGGCGATGATGATGACGAGGGCCGCGATGTACGGCCTCTTCACCTTCACACCGGCGGCCTGCAGCGCGAGGGACCCGGAGTAGTCGTTCATCTGGTTCGAGGCAACTGCACCGATGCCCATGGCGATCAGCCCGAAGGTGCCGAGCCCTCCGCCCATGAGGTGCTGCACGCCGACCGCAGTCTGGTCCGTGAGGAACGTGCCGGCGGCTGCGCCGAGGACGAGCACCCATATGTAGGAGAAGCTCAGGCCGGCCAGGGTGTAGCCGAAGATTGCCCCGCTCGAGGCATCGGGCTTCATGTAGCGCGAGTAGTCCGCCGCGTAGGTGGCCCACCCGATACCGAGGCTGACGGAGATCGCCACCATGAGGAAGAACATGCCCCAGGCCGTGCCGCCATGCACGGTGTTGTGCCACTGGACGCCTCCGTGCTGGATGACGCGGACGGCGAGGATCGTGAAGAAGACGACGGCGAGCAGCGAGGCCCACTTCTCGAACTGGTGGATGAGCTCGTACCCCATGAAACCCATGACTCCCTCGATCACGAGGATGATGATCGCTCCGACCGCGAACGGCACGTGGAAGAGGGTCTCGAGCGCCTCTGCTCCGAAGAGGCCGACGAGTGCATCCCAGGCGATCGTCGAGATCCACTGCACGAGGGCCGGGACGGCGATCGTCTTGCCGAAGGGCAGCCGGGCAAGGGGCAACTGCCCCATGCCGGTCTGCGGGCCCCATCGGGCGAGGTAGGCGACCGGCAAGCACCCGAGCACCGTCCCGACGACGACGGCCACGACCGCCTGCCAGAAGCCGAGCCCGAAGTAGACGGCCAGCGATCCGGTGAACAGGCCGGACACGTTGATGTTGGGAGCGAACCAGACAGTCAGGTTGCGCCACGTGCTGCCGTAGCGGTTCTCGAGCGGGATCGGCGCGATCCCATGGGACTCGATCGTGCTTATGTCACCCGCGCCCTTCGGACGGTCACCCTCGAAGACGCGAGTCGCGGAATCGAGGCTGGCATCTGATGCGTTCATGTTCTCTCCCCTCCAAGCGGCTCCACCCTCGAGCGGCAGCCGCAGCTGTACATGTCGCTAGAGCACCGGCCACGCAGGCTTCGGGTCGATGCCGATTGCGGTCAGGATCTCGAGATCGATCTTCTCGATCTCCTCCCGGAGCGCCTGCTCGTCCACGCGGGTGAGTCGCTTCGCGTCGAGCAGGATCTCGCCTGCGACGACCACAGTGTGCACCGAGTGGCCGGTCGTCCCGTAGACGAGGTTCGTCACCGGATTGTGCAGTGGCCGCCAGTCGAAGTCGTTCGTGTCGAAGCAGGTGAGATCTGCCTCCTTGCCGGCCTCGAGGGAACCCGTGACCGCGTCGAGACGGAGCGCCGTGGCCCCCCCGATCGTCGCCATCTCCACGGCCTGCTCCGCCGTGACGGCGTTCGCGTCCCGCCGGGCATCGCGCGGCAGCAGTGCGGCCAGCTGCATCGAGCGGCAGATGTCCTGGTGGTTCGAGACGTTCTCCGCGTCGGTCCCGAGGGCGAGCGGGACGGACGCGGCGACGAGCTCCGGCCACTTGCCCGTCTGCGTCGTCCCCTTCGCCAGCTTCAGAGCAGAGCTGGGGTTCTGCGAGATGCGCGCGCCGCTGTCGGCCACGAGCCCGACCTCGAAGTCGTCGAGCGAGGTCATGTGGTTGAGCAGCACGTGGTCGTTGAGGGCACCTATGGAGTGCATGTGCTGCAGCGGTCGCTCGCCGAAGACCTCGAGCTCCATCGCCACCTCACGCTCGGATGTCGCCTTGTGGAGAACGAAGAGCGAGTCGGCCTCCTCGGCCAGCTTGGCCGCGCCGAGGGTGAGCTCGTCGGAGCATGTGCCCACGCCTTCGATCGTGACCGCGTCACTTATGAGCGGGCTGTTGAACGCCCTCACGGTCTCGATCCCCTTGCGCAGGCGCTCGAGCGCCTGGTCGGCGTCGGTGCGCAGCCAGTCCGGTAGATCCGTGGCGCCGGCCGAGCCCCTCTGGTCCCAGGTCCACGGGCCCGTTCTGCAGCGGATGCCCGAGGATGCGAGCGCGTCGAGCACGGCCTCGAGGTGGTTGCAGCCGGGCTCTTCGAACGTGGTCGTGCCGAAGCGGATCATCTCCGCCGTCGCGTGCAGTGCGTAGGCGTGCATCTGATCCTCGTTCAGGGTGGCGAAACAGGGATAGATGAAGTCACGCAACGCCTGCAGGGTCTGGCCGCCCTCGGGCATGGCCCCCTTCGGGCAGCAGAGCAGATGACGGTGCCCGTTCACGAGGCCCGGCGTGACCACCATCTGCGAGGTGTCGACGAGCCTCCCCGGGTCGTAGCGACCGAGCAGGTCGGAGGCCTGCCCGACGTCGACGATCTTGCTGCCGAGCACGGCGACGGCGCCGTGCCGGTAGACCTCGCGGCGCGGGTTCATCGTGAGGAGCCAGCCACCGGCGAGCAGGAGATCGACCCGCGTGCGATCGCCCTGCTGGTCAGCCACGGTTCGTTCCCGGATCGGCCGTCACATGGAACATTGAATATGAAATCTAGAACACCGATCGGTGACCGTCAAGGCTTCTGCCTCGGGCAACACCGCCCGAGGCCGCTCGGATGAGCTACCAGTGGAAGGTCGCCGCCGCGTTGCCTCCCATGATCCCGGCGATCTTCTCCGGCGGGATCGGCGGTTCGCCGAGCCGATCGGCCTCCTCGTTGACGCTTTCGACCTTGCTCGCAAGTGCCACTGGGTCGTAGAGGAAGCCCGGGTAGTCGCTGCCGAAGAAGAGCTTCTCGAGTGGGACGAAGAAGTCCTCCAAGGAGGCAAGCCAGCGGTAGAGCCCCGCCCTCGACACGGCAGCGACCTGGTAGCTCAAGTCGGCATAGAAGTTCGGGTGCTTCGTGAGCAGGAACATCGCCTCGTCCACCCAGGGGATGCCGCAGTGCGCCAGTATCACCTTGAGGTCGCGGAACTCTCGCCCGACGTCGTCAAGCAGGGCGGGACGTCCGAGGTTGAGCTTCGCGTCGATGCGAGTGGAGCCGGCCTGGTGGACCATGACCGGGATGCCGAGATCGGCCGCCTTGGCGAAGACGGGGAAGGCCACCTCCCGGTCGTCCGGCGACCAGTGCTGGTACATCGGGTAGAGCTTGACGCCGGAGAGGCCGAGGTCCACGATCGCCCGCTCGAGCTCTGTCACGGCTGCCGCCGGCCCTGCGAACAGCGGGTTGACAGAAGCGAAGCCGACGAAGTGCGCGGGATCCTGCGACACGACGTCGGCGATGTAGTCGTTGCACTTGAGCGGGTCCGGCGGTCCGGGCACGGAGGTGAGCCCCGCGTTGTCGACGGTGCCGATGAGCTCGCCTCCGAGCATCTGAGGCGACACGGCGAGGAGGACGATCTTGTCGAACCCGGCGTGATCCGCCCTGCTCTTGGCGGCTCCGATGGTCGGCCAGGCCTCGTCGAAGACGCCCGAGGAGGCCCACTCCTCGTCTGTCGGCATCCGGTGGCTCGGCAGCTTCCCCGCCGCCCGGCAGATGCAGAGCGAGCCTTCTCGCCCGTAGGCGGCCGTGAAGGAGGGGCTGGCGGACAGCGCCAGGATGT